>NZ_LPVS01000098.1:0-73216 GCF_014843905.1 Mesorhizobium silamurunense
GGCGCGCATATCCTCCATCGGCAGGTTCATGGCCTGCCGGACCTCCTCCGGGATGTTGGTCGGTCCTGGGATGAAAAGATGGGTGAACCCAGCCATGCGCGAACTCCTCCGATCGTTAGGGATGGTGGAGGAAGTTTCGTTTCGATAGCGCCTCGCAACAACACCTTGCCGGGTAAGTTGTCGCCGCGCGCGGGTAGGGCGGACCTACCCGCCTTGCCTACCCGAAAGGCGATTTGGAGCTGCGGCGCTTCTCGTTCGCATAGAGCGCGACGGCCATGGCGCGGTTGCGCACGTCGAGTTTGTCGTAGAGATTCTTGAGGTGGTACTTCACCGTATTCTCCGAGATCCCGGTCCGGGTCGCGATCTGGAGATTGGTCCAGCCATCGGACAGCACCGCAAGCAGCTCGCGCTCACGCACGGTGAGCTGCGACAGCGGCGTGTCGTTGACCTTGTTGATGTCGATATAGGGGATGCAGATGCGCCCATGCGCGACCGCAAGGATCGTCTCGAAAATGATCGGCGGATCATCGAATTGGAAGCAGTACCCCTGGGCTCCGAGCCGCACGCACTGCTTCAAGATGCCGATATCGTGGTCGTTGGAAAAGACCGTGATGCGCAGGTCGAGCTTGCGGCTCTGGACTTCCGCCAGGATGTCGGCGCCGTCCATGTCGGCGAGCTTCCAGCCGATGACGGCGACGTCGAACCTGGTGCTCGCCGCCAGTTCCAGGAATTGCTTGCCGCTCTGCACGGAACTCAGGAGTTCGAAACGCCCGTCGCATTCCAGCATCTCACGGAGCGCCGACACAACGAGCGGATTACGCTCGGCGACGACAACGCGAACGCGCTGCTCGCCGACTGCTTCGTTCGTTTTCCGGGACTTGAGGTTCAAGGCCTGCTGATTGTCCTGTCGATCTCGCGCTTGCCGATCCATCTGGACCTGCATTATGACAATTCTGCCCCAACCGTGAAGTGGCGCTCTTTCCGCAGCGACATGCTCTGTCGCGCCGGCTGAACCCGCAAATGCCGCGCGATCCGCTTCCATTGGAGGCGTCACGGGCATATTTCGCTGCAGATTCCGTGCGCTAGGGCAATGTTTTGCCGAGACGAATCGGTCGCGGCCCTATCTGCCGCACAAGCATAGGATTTCCCGAAATGCGGTTTCCACTTTTCGGGATCATGCTCTAGACCTGATTCAAACCCTTTCCGGATTCCTGTTGGCGGGAGGCGCTGGTGGAAGGCCAGGACAGAGAGACGACCGGCGCCTGGACCGTCGAGGAAGGCGGCGCCGACATCTATGGCGAGGACGGCGCCGTCCGTGCTTCCTTCCTTGCGCAGATCGGCGCTGCCATCGCCGATCGCGACACGCTCACCTTGAAACGCGAAGTCGACGACCTCCATCAGTCGGAACTCGGCGACCTGTTGGAAGCGCTCCACCCTGAGCAGCGCCGCGCGCTGGTCGAATTGCTTGGCTCCGATTTCGACTTTTCGGCGCTGACCGAGGTCGACGAGGCGATCCGTCTCGACATCGTCGACAATTTGCCCAACGAGCAGATCGCGCAAGCGGTGCAGGAGCTCGATTCCGACGATGCGGTCTACATCCTGGAAGACCTCGACCAGGAGGACCAGGACGAGATCCTCTCGCAGCTGCCCTTCACCGAGCGCATCAGGCTGCGGCGAGCGCTCGATTATCCGGAAGAGACGGCCGGCCGGCGCATGCAGACCGAGTTCGTCGCCGTGCCGCCGTTCTGGACGATCGGCCAGACCATCGACTACATGCGCGAGGACAAGAACCTTCCCGATCGCTTCAGCCAGATCTTCGTCATCGACCCGAGCTTCAAGCTGCTCGGCGCCATCGATCTCGACCAGATCCTGCGCACCAAGCGCGCGGTGAAGGTCGAGGACGTGATGCATGAGACGAAGCACGCCATTCCGGCCACCATGGACCAGGAAGAGGCCGCGCGGGAATTCGAGCAGTACGATCTTCTCTCGGCCGCCGTGGTCGACGAGAACGAGCGTCTGGTCGGCGTGCTTACCATCGACGACGTCGTCGACGTTATCCAGCAGGAGGCCGAGGAAGACCTTCTGCGCATGGGCGGCGTCGGCGACGAAGAGCTATCCGACACCGTACTTGCGACCTCGCGTTCGCGTGTGCCGTGGCTGCTCGTCAATCTGGTCACGGCGTTCCTCGCGGCCTCGGTGATCGGCCTGTTCGACCGGACGATCGAGCATATCGTGGCGCTTGCGGTGCTGATGCCGATCGTCGCCGGCATGGGCGGCAATGCCGGCTCGCAGACCATGACCGTCACCGTGCGGGCGCTGGCGACGAAGGACCTCGATATCTACAACGCCGCCCGCATCATCCGCCGCGAGGTCGGCGTCGGCTTCATCAACGGCATCGTGTTCGCGGTGCTGATCGGCATGGTCGCCGGGATCTGGTTCCATGACCGCAATCTGGGCGGGATCATTGCCGCGGCGATGATCATCAACATGTTCGCGGCTGCGCTCGCCGGGATTCTCATTCCGCTGCTGCTCGACCGCTTCAAGATCGATCCGGCGGTGGCTTCCGCCGTCTTCGTCACCACCGTCACCGACTGCGTCGGCTTCTTTGCTTTTCTCGGCTTGGCCACCTGGTGGTTTGGCGTTCCCTGAGAGAGTGCTACAATTGACTTTTACGTAAGTGCCGTGCGACGTTGCCTTGGGGTCAGGTGCCGATTCCGGTACATGACGGGGTTGATCGGAGGAAGGGCGACGCTCCTGCGTGGCGATGCCTGGATGTTTGGGCGTGGGAGCGAAAATGCGGGAATATTACACGATCACCGAGCTGACGCGCGAGTTCGACGTGTCGACGCGGACGTTGCGGTTCTATGAGGACGAGGGACTGGTGCAGCCGGTCCGGCGCGGCCGCACGCGTCTGTTTCGTCCGTCCGACCGGCATCTCATTCGTCAGATCATGCGCGGCAAGCGCCTTGGCTTCTCGATCGCCGAAATCCGCGAAATCATTCAGATGTACAAGGAGCCGCCCGGTGAGGTCGGCCAGCTCAAGCTGATGATCAAGCGCATCGAGGAAAAGCGCGAGGATCTGCGCCAGAAGCGGCGCGATCTGGAAGAAACGCTTGCCGAGCTCGACCAGGCCGAAGAGTCCTGCGTGGAGCGGCTGGCGGAACTCGGCGTGAATACGTGAGCGGCCGCAAAGCGCGGCTCTAAAAGCGCGTCGCGCTGAAACGGATTCAGGCGCCGCGCTTTAAGTCTTTGTTTTAATGCATGTCGTTGTCCCAGAACCGCTGCACACTTCTGGGCGACATGCATTAAGTCAAATCCAGCGCCGGACCCGTTTGGCGTAATCGCGATACTTCTTGCCGAACTTTGCCGCCAGCATCTTCTCTTCCTTCTCGATCGCCATCTTCTGCGTCGCGAAGGCGGCGAGGAAGGCGAAGAGCAGGAACCAGGCGATGCCGGTGATGAAGGAAACGCCGATCAACAGCAGCGTGTTGGCGAGATACATCGGGTTGCGGGTGATGCCGAAGGGGCCGGATGTCACCAGATGGTCAGGCTCGGCATTGGGATTGAGCGTCGTTTTGGCGCGCACCATGGCGCGGATCGCCGTGACCCAGAGTGCCGCGACGCCGAAAAGCGCCACCCAGCCGGCGCCGACCAGGATGGCGCCGAAGATGTCGCCGATCCAGGGCAGCGGGTAGAACATGCCGAGCACGACGCTGAGCGCGATCGCCACGACATAGATCACAGGCGGCCAGGGGATGATCCCATGCTTCGACTGGGTGCCGGTCATTGTTGCCCTCCCTCCATCTTGCTTTCGGTTGCCGCGGTGCAGGTGCTGGCGAGATCGGCAAGATGCGATTTCCAGATGCTGGACTGCTCGTTGCTGTAGAGCTTGTCGAGAGACCCTTCACCCTTCAGCGTGTCCAGCATGCAGCCACAATAGCTGGAACAGAACTTCGTGTCCTGCTGCTGTTCGCAGGAGGCCTGGCAGGCTTTGAGGAAGCCGGCGTCCTTGTCCTGCGGCGCGGCGGGCATGACCTGCGAAAGCAGCCAGACCGAGCCGAACAGCACCGGCTGATGGATGAGGTAGAAGGCGAGGCTGTGCCGGCCGATGAAGGTGAGCGGGTTGGACCAACGGCCGGGCTTCCAGATCCCCAGCCGGGCGAGAAGCCCGGAGGCTGAAGCGAGCTTGACGACCGCGATGCCGGCAAGCATCGCGCCGAACCATGGAAACAGCGGCACATAATCGTTGGAGCGCGGGTTGGTCGCCGACAGCCCGACCCACCAAAGCGCGGGATGGTCGAAGAACTCCGACCGCAGATAGTAAGGCGCCGCGATCACGGCCACCGCGACGATGGCCGTCAGCAATGCAGGCAGCCTGAGGAAGGCGAGGCCGAGCAGGCTCGCCAGCGCGATCTCATGCAGGATGCCGAAGAAGATGAAGCCGTCCGGCGTGGCGATGTAGGTGACGGCCGAGATGGCGATCGCCGCAACCGCAACCATGGCAAAACGCTTCCAGAAGTTCGGCCAGCGGATCTGGCGGCCATGCGCGAGGAACAGGCTGACGCCGACCAGAAACAGGAAGGTCGAGGCGATGCAGCGCGCGTAGAGCTTCCACCAGCCGAAAGCGGTCAGCCCCGGTGTGGTGTAGCCGAAATTCTCGAGATCCCAGGTGAAGTGGTAGCTCGCCATGGCGATCAGCGCGATGCCGCGCAGGATATCGATGGCGACGATGCGGCTGTGTTTCGGCGCGTCCTGAACGGCTTCGCTCGTCGTTTGAAGGCTCATCATCTCGCAATCCGATTCAGTCCTGCCAAACGACTATCACGGTTCGGGCGAACAACAGAGGGTGGATCGGCGGCTGCCATTCCGGCGGCACGGCAAGCCGCTTTAGGCCAGCGGTGGAAAGCCTTTGACCGGCTTCGCTTTTCGGCTTTTCGGAGTCGGTTTCCTGCTACCGGTCCGCCACTGGTCCGGCCAGATTGGCGAGCGATTCACTTTCGGAGGGCCGATGTCCACCCATGTGCGCCATCCGATCTGGCTTCCGGCTCTGAGGCCCGCCGATGCGCGCACCTTCGCCTCGCTCTATGCGGTCGAATCCTTCGCTCGCGCCACAATCTCCAGCGTCATCCCGATCCAGGCCTACGAGATCCTGCACAACGAGCAGATCGTCTCGATCCTCTATACCATCGTGTCGCTACTCGGGCTTTCGGTGACGCTGTTCATGCCGATGCTGATCCGCCGCTTCGCCCGGCGATGGGTCTATACGGTCGGCTGCCTGATGCTGGCGCTCGGCTCGGTATTCTTCGTCACCCACACGCTGACGGGACAACTCGCCGGCATGCTCTGCCGCGTCATGGGGGCGAGCGCTCTGTCGATCACGCTCAACCTCTACATCATGGACCACATCCGCAAGGCCGACTTCATGCAGGCGGAGTCGCTGCGCATGGCGTGGTCGATGTTCGCCTGGACCGGCGGGCCGACGCTCGGCATCTTCCTCTACACCCGCTTCGGCATCTATGCCGCGCATGGCGCGGTCGTGGCCTTCGCGCTGGCGCTACTCGCGCTGTTCTGGACCTATCGGCTGGGCGACAACCCGTCGATCCGCCCTGGCAAGAGCCGTCCGGCCAATCCGCTCGCCAATATTGGCCGCTTCATCGCGCAGCCGCGGCTGCGTCTCGCCTGGCTGATCGCCTTCGGCCGCTCCTGCTTCTGGACGACATTCTTCGTCTACGGCCCGCTCTTCATGGTGATCACCGGCGAGGGCAAGGTAGCCGGCGGGCTTCTGGTTTCGGCAGGCACATGGCGATCTTCTGGGGCAAGGCCGGAAAGCGCTTCGGCGGCCGCCGGACCATGACCTTCGCCTATTTCGCCATGGCGGCGATGCTTTTTGCGGCGGGCGGCGTCGGCGTGGCCGCGCCGCTGCTCACGGCCGCCTTCCTGCTCTGCGGCGCGCTCTTTACGATTGCGCTCGACGCGCTAGGCTCGACCGCCTTCATGCGCTCTGTGCGCTCCTATGAACGGGCACAGATGGCGGCGGTCTACCGCACCTATCTCGACTTTTCCGAGCTGACGCCGCCGCTGGTCTATTCGGTTGTGCTCTCCTTCTTCGGCCTCGGCTCGGTCTTCGTCACGCTCGGCATACTGGCCGCCTTCTGCGGCTTCTTCACCTGGCGCTATCTGCCGAAGCCGTTTTGATCAACGGGCTGGCTGGTCTTCCGCATTGTGGCGCTTGCGCGAGAAACTTAAGCTCGGTTCGTCATCGCCGGTGGATTCGCCGGCCGCCGAAGGTGCACCGCATGGCAGCAAGAACGATGTCGCTTACCGAGGAACTGGTCGCCCGCTGTTATCGGGTTGTCGAGGACTCCGGACCCGATCCTGAAGCGCAGCATCTCTCCGACAGCGACTATGAAACCATGTTCGATGCATTCGAGGCTGAGCTTCCCGCAGTCGAGCCGCTCTGGCTGTTCGGGTATGGCTCGCTGATCTGGAAACCCGAAATTGAACATGTCGAGGAGCGGGTCGCCGTGGCGCGCGGCTGGCATCGCTCTTTCTGCATGAAGATGACCCGCTGGCGCGGTACCAAACAGAGTCCGGGCCTGATGATGGCGCTGGATCGTGGCGGCCAATGCAAGGGCGTCGCTTTCCGCCTGAACGGTGGCGACCGCCGGCAGGCGCTGGACAAGCTTTTCCGTCGCGAAATGACGCTGAAGCCGACCAGCTACCATCCCCGCCTGCTGCAGCTTGCAACCGACAAGGGGCCGTTGAAAGCACTCGCCTTCGTCATCAATCGCAAGGGCACGACCTATGCCGGGCCGCTTGGTGAAAGCGAGGTGGTGGAAAGGCTTGCGACGTCCTGCGGCCATTGGGGTTCAGGTGCCGACTATCTCTACAACACCGTCAAGAATCTCGAAGCGCGCGGCATTCACGACCGCCATTTGTGGCGGCTGCAGCAGCTTGTCGCCGAAAGGATCGCCGCCTCCTAGCGCGCGAATCCATGCCGCAATCGCGCTCCGGCGTGACGGAATTTGGTTTGCCGGGCGCGACGATTCTGCCTATAGTCGATCGCGTCGTCGGTTCCGTTTTTGGAGCCAAGAGGGAATGCGGTGAGGACGATTTTTTCGCCCAAAGCCGTGGCTGCCCCCGCAACTGTGTGCGGTAGTCCTCTCCATAAACCACTGAGGGTTCTCCTCGGGAAGGTGGGGAAGGGCGCGGATCCGCGAGCCAGGAGACCTGCCGGCGACGGGAAAGTTGACTTCTATGCCCTCGGGTGGAGGGCGAAAGGACAGGATATGAATACCGCTTCCGTCTCCCTCGGCGCCTCCGTCTCCTCGCAGTCGCGCGTCCTGCAGTTGGCCTTGGCCGCGCTGCTCGGCGTTTTCGTCGTCGGCTTTGTCGGCTTCTCGCACATCGATGCGGTCCACAACGCTGCGCACGACTATCGCCACTCGATGGCTTTTCCCTGCCACTAAGCAAGGCCTGACATCATGAATCTGTTTCGCAACGTCGTGTTCGTCGCGGCGATCGCGGGGCTTGTGGCGGGCATCGTGCTCGCCTGCATGCAGGCCTATGCGACCGTGCCGCTGATCCTCAAGGCGGAAGTCTATGAAAAAGCCGGCGGCGGTCATCACCAAGATCATGCCGCCGTCAGCACAAACAACAATGCGATGAGTTCGGCCGCTCCCGCGGACAACGCGATGAGCAGCGCGGCTCCGGCGCCTGCCGAAGCGGCTGCCCCGTCCGAGGACGAAGGCTGGGCGCCGGCCGACGGCTACGAGCGCTTCGCCTTCAACGTCGTCGCCAACATCGTCACCGGCATCGGCTTCGCGCTGATCCTAGTCGCGGTCTCCGAATTTGCCGGCGGCATCGGCAACTGGCGCCAGGGCGTGTTCTGGGGCCTTGCCGGCTTTGCGGTGTTCACGTTGGCGCCCGGCCTCGGCCTGCCGCCTGAACTGCCGGCAATGCCGGCGGCCGAGCTCCTGCCGCGCCAGATCTGGTGGATTTCGACAGTGGCCGCGACCGCGATCGGTCTCGGACTGATCGCCTTCCGCAAATCGCTGCCGCTGGCGATCCTCGCCGTGGCGTTGATCGTGGCGCCGCATATTGTCGGCGCGCCGCAGCCGGACAGCTTCGAAACGGCGATTCCCGAAGGGCTGCATCACCAGTTCGTGGTGGCGGTGACGCTCACCGATCTGGTGTTCTGGCTGGTGCTTGGGGCTGTCGTCGGCGTGGTGCGCGGCCGCTTCGCCGGCACGGCGACCAGCCTGCGCGACAGCTTTGCCTGATCGCGCCGAGGGTCGTCTGACCTTCATCGTCGGCGGTGCGCGCTCGGGCAAGAGCGCGCATGCCGAGACCCTGGCGACGGCAGGCCCGTCGCCCTGGATCTACATCGCCACCGCGCAAGCCTATGACGACGAGATGCGCGAGCGCATCGCGCTGCATCGCTCGCGGCGAGGCGAGGGCTGGGTCACCGTCGATGCGCCGCTCGACCTGGTCGGCGCGATCGAGGCCTTGCCCGACCACCAGCCGGTGGTGATCGATTGCCTGACATTGTGGCTGACCAATCATATGCTGGCTGGAAACGACGTCGAGGCCGAGTGCCGGCGGCTCTCGGACGTGCTGTCGCGGCCGCGCGGGCCTTGGTTCGTGGTGTCGAATGAAGTCGGGCTCGGCATCGTGCCGGACAACGCGCTGGCGCGCCGGTTCCGCGACGCTGCCGGCCGGCTTAACCAGCAGGTCGCAGCCGTCGCCGACAGCGTGCTGATGATGGTGGCGGGGCTGCCGCTCAAGGTGAAGTGACATGGCCGAAATCGATGACAAGACCATTGATGAAAGGGACGCCGAGCGCCATCGCGCCAAGATGGCCAAGCGCAAGGCGGTGCAGGACGCCGAGGTGGCCGGCAAGACGATCGAGAAAGGACTGCTGATCGTCAACACCGGACCGGGCAAGGGCAAGACCACGGCGGCCTTCGGCTTGGCGCTGAGGATGCTCGGCTACGGCAAGCGCGTCGGCGTCGTCCAGTTCATCAAGGGCAAATGGCACACCGGCGAGAAGGACGCCTTCGCCGATTTCGGCGACCGCGTCGTCTGGCATGCGATGGGCGAGGGATTCACCTGGGAAACCCAGGATCTGAAGCGCGACATCGCCGCCGCCGAAGCGGCCTGGGGGAAAGCGCTTGAACTGATGGCCGATCCGTCGATCAGCCTCGTGGTACTCGACGAGCTCAACATCGCCCTGCGCTACGACTATCTCGATCTGGAAAAAGTGGTCGCCGCACTGAAGGGTCGCAGAGACGATCTGCATGTCATCGTCACCGGTCGCAACGCTAAGCCGCTGCTAATCGAGGCAGCCGACCTCGTCACCGAAATGGGGCTGACCAAGCACCATTTCTCGGCCGGGGTTAAGGCACAGCAGGGCATCGAATTTTAGCTGCGTACGTTGGGAGACGCCCGTTGGAACAAGCGGTGATTGTCTATCTTCTTCTGAGTGGGGGTCAGGTTGGAGCACCGCAAGAGCGGCAATCGGTTCAAGTTCTAGAAGATCGATTGAACCAAGTCGTTTCAGATGCGGGTGTCGGCGAATTTGATGGCGATGAATTCGGCGGGGGCAATTGCACCCTCTATTTGTACGGGCCGGACGCCGAGAAGCTTTTCCATGTGATTGAGCCGGTGCTGAAATCTTCACCCGTTGCCGCTGGCGGCTACGCGATCAAAAGATTTGGCGCCGCTGCGGATCCCGCCGCGAAGGAAGTCCGCGTCTCGTGGTAAAATCGCGTCAGCGCGTTAGCCGCCGATCAAAATGGTCAGATAAATCACGATCGCCGACAGGATCCCGACCAGGCCGATCAGCAGCCAGTCGGCGACCCGGTAGAGCTTCAACGCCTGCCTTATGTCGGTGCTCTCGGCCTCACTGCGGCCACCTTCGCCCATGAAGGCGTCCTCAACGACCTCGCCGCCGTAGCTGCGCGGCCCGGCCAGCACCAAACCCAGGGCACCGGCCATGGCGGCTTCCGGCCAGCCGGCATTGGGCGAACGGTGTTTCTTCGCGTCGCGCCGCATCACCTGCCAGGCATTGCGAGGATCGGCGCCCTTGACCAGGAAGGCCGCGAGCACGATCAGCAGGCCGGTGAGCCGCGAGGCCGGCAGGTTGATCAGATCGTCGAATCGTGCGGCGGCGCGGCCGAAGGCCTCATGTTTCGGCGTACGATGACCGATCATCGAATCAGCGGTGTTGGCCGCCTTGTACGCCACGCCGCCGGCCAGCCCGCCTATGCCGGTCCAGATGGCGGGCGCGACGATACCGTCGGAGAAATTCTCGGCCAGGCTTTCGATCGCGGCGCGGGCGATGCCCGCCTTGTCGAGCTTTTCCGGATCGCGGCCGACGATGCGCGAAACGGCGATGCGGCCGAGCGTCAGGCCGCCGGTCTCCAGCGCATCGGCGACATCCTCGACATGTTCGGCGAGGCTCTTCTGCGACAACAGCGAAGAGCCGAGGATAGCCGCGATAACCAGGCCCGAGGGGAAGATCAGCCAGAGCAGGAAATGCAGCGTCAGGCCGATGGCGGCCGGCACCAGCAAGATGACCAGAAGGGCCTGGACGCCGCGACGGCGACGCAATTCGTCGGAATCGGTGGCGCGGTTGAGCCTGCGATCGAGAAAGGATATCAGCCTGCCGATCCAGGTTACCGGATGGCCGATGGCGTTAAACAGCCAGTCCGGATAGCCAAGGACGCGTTCAACGGCGAGTGACAGGAAAGCGATCAGAATCGACATGAAGCTTCTAGGCGGAGCGATTGCAGCGGTTGATCACGGCGGCAGCCTTGGGCGGGCAAGCGCTCTCTTTCCTCATGCGCCACAGCCTTTCGTTGATCTCTCGACAGGTATCAATCCGCACTCCTATCCGCTTTTCGATCTGCCCGCCACCGCCCTGACCCGATTGCCGGAGACAGGACGGCTGCGCGAATTGGCCGAAATTGCGGCCAGAGCCTATGGCGCGCCGTCGGCGGCGCATGTCGTGGCAGCGCCCGGCACGCAGATCCTCTTGCCGCGCGTCGCTTCGCTGGTGAGGCCCGGCAAGGCGCTGGTGCTCGGTCCGACCTATGCCGAGCACGCCCGGGCCGCCGCGATCGCGGGCCATGCGGTTGCGGATGTGCGCGATTTCGACGCCTTGGCGGGCGCGGACCTTGCCGTGCTGGTCAACCCGAACAATCCGGATGGGCAAGTGATCGAGAGGGATCGATTGCTCGATCTCGCCGCGCGGCTTCGCGCGAAGGGCGGCCTGCTGGTCGTCGACGAAGCCTTCATGGATGTTGGCCCGATTGAGCACAGCCTGGCCGGCGATGTCGGGGAGGGCAGCATCGTGGTGCTGCGCTCCTTCGGCAAGTTCTTCGGCCTTGCCGGCGTCAGGCTCGGCTTCGCGCTTGCCGACACGCTGACGGTCGAGCGGCTGGACGCGCAGCTTGGGCCGTGGGCTGTTGCCGGACCTGCGCTCGAATACGGCATCCGCGCGTTGGCGGACACCAAGTGGCTAGGCGAGGTGCGACAGCGCCTGGCAGGCGATGCCATGCGCCTGGACGCGCTGCTTGCTCGATTCGAGGTTCCGGTCGCTGGCGGCACCAGTTTGTTCCGCTATTTGTCCTTGCCTGATGCTCAATCCTTGTTTTCCGCGCTTGGCGAGCGCGGCATCCTGCTTCGTCATTTTGCCGACCGGCCACAAGTCTTGCGAGCCGGCCTCCCGGGCAGCGAGGCCGAATGGCAGCGTCTCGAAAGCGCGCTTGCCGCCTGGGCCGAGCGGCGCAAGGATATGGGCAAGGAGTCCGGAAGATGATCCATGTCTGTTCGCTGTCGAAGGTCGAGGAAACGGTGTCGAGGACCGGCGCGGAGCGCTTGTTGTCGCTGCTCGCCGCCGGCACCGAAGTGACGCGCCCGGCCTCCATCCTGGCCGAAAACCATCTGCACCTGGTCATGCACGACATCGCCGTCGCGCAGGAAGGAATGACCATGCCGGGCGAGGAGCATGTGCGTGCGCTGCTCGACTTCGCCTATCGCTGGGACCGGGCAAAGCCGCTGGTCGTGCACTGCTATGCCGGCATCAGCCGCTCAACCGCTTCGGCCTACATCATCGCGGCGGCGCTGGCGCCCAAGCGCGACGAAGCGGAGCTGGCCAAGACGCTGCGCTTTCTCTCGCCGACGGCGACCCCCAATCCACGGCTGATTGCGGTGGCCGACACCTTGCTCGGGCGCGACGGCCGCATGATCGCGGCGATCGAAGCGATCGGGCGCGGCGCCGACGCGTTTGAAGGGACGCCCTTCGAGCTGGATATCCAGGCTTAAAGCAGCCAGTCCGCAAGCTTCGCCTTACGAACATCCCTGACAAGGCTGACAAATCCATCCGCCTGATGCTCAGCGGTCAGCCGGCCCTTCTCAGCCGTGGCGAGGCTGGCGTCGCCGACCACGCCGTTGGCGTTGAGGTCGCTGGCGATCCAGGCGAAGGCATGCGTTCCGGTGTGGCGCAGCAGGGCGAATTCCTTTTCGGCGCGGCCGACATTCGAGACGAAACTGTCGGCCTTGCCCATGTCGACGAGATCGGGCCGGAAATGCAGCATCAGCGAGGTCTCGACATCACCGCCATGTATGCCGTGACGGTCCTCCAGCTCGGTGTACATGCCGGCCGGGCGGCCGAAGCGCTGCCAGCTCGTCTTCACCGCCAGCATCTTTGCGCGCACGCGCAGTTCGCGCGTGACGATGCCCATGATCTCCTCATTGCCGCCATGCGAGTTGACGACGATCAGCTTTTTGACACCGGCGCGCGCGACCGAGAGGCCGAGCTCGGTCCAGGCATCCACAAGAGTCGTGGCCGGCAGCGTGAGCGTGCCCGGCGCATGCAGATGCTCGTTCGACTTGCCGATCGCCTGGACCGGCAGGATGCGGATATCGAGGTCGTCGGGCAGGCGGGCGATCACCGTCTCCAGCATGCCCATCATGATCGAGGTGTCGGTCGAGACCGGAAGGTGAGGGCCATGCTGCTCGATCGCCGCCACCGGCAGTATGGCAATTGTCGCTTCCGGGTCGACCGAGGCGTATTCGGTCATCCGGTAGTCGCCCCACCACACACGTCTTGTCGTCACTTTCGTCTCCCGATGGACTTGCTGTTCGGCCTGGAGGTCTAAAGCGCCTGGCCATTCCGGGCAACAGCTAGCCTGCTGCCAGAACCTCCACCTCGACCTTGAATTCCGGGCGCGCGAAGCCGGAAACGATCATCAGCGTCGAAGCCGGCGCCGGATCGGAAAAGAGGCGATTGCGGACATCCATATAGGCCTGCAAATGCGCGCGATCGGTGACGAAGGCGTTGATGCGCACGACATCGTTCAGCGTCAGCCCGGCTTCGCTGAGAATCGCGGCAATGTTCTTGAAGCAGAGCTCTGTCTGCGCGCCGGCATCCTCGGGAACGGCATCATCTGGAGCTATGCCCAGCTGACCCGAGCACAGGACAATGCGCTTTCCCACCGGAATTTCGACGCCGTGGCTATAGCGGGCAAAGGGCGGCTTGATCGATTGGGGGGCAAGGTATTTGAGCATGGCATTCTCCTGTCCGCAGGCAGACTAAGGCTGGATTCACAAAACCTTCAAGATGCGGCGAATGCCACCCGGGCGATTATGGACAGCCGTCCAAAAAATAGGCACGATGCCCCTCGTACAGCATGACCCGTCCGGTCTCGGCAATGACTGCCGCGCAAGCAGGCGGCCCAGGCGGTGGCATGTGTCTTGCTTCTTGAACAAATGGTGTCGAGCCCAGCGCGCAGCGCGCCGGAGCCAAGAGAGGGTGATGTTTATGTACGGAAAAGAGAAGATCCTGGCCGGCGCGATCGCGCTGCTGGCGGCCAGCACGCTGGGCGCCGTGGCCAACGAGAAAGTCACCTTCGGCACCAACTGGCTGGCCGAGCCGGAACATGGCGGCTACTACCAGGCGATCGCCGACGGCACCTACGCCGCCTGCGGCCTCGACGTGACCATCATGCAGGGCGGCCCGCAGGTCAGCGGCCGGCCGATGCTGCTGGCAGGCAAGATCGATTTCTACATGGGCGGCAACCTGCTCTCGGCCTTCGATGCGGTGCAGCAGGGCATTCCGATGCGCGTCGTCGCCGCCGACTTCCAGAAGGACCCGCAGGTGATCATGTCCCAGCCGGGGCAGGGGTTGGACAAGTGGGAGGACCTGAAGAACGCCGACCAGTACATCCTCGGCGACGAGGGCGCGCAGACCTTCTTCCAGTGGATGGTGACCGATCTCGGCTTCGACGCCGCCAAGCGCGTGCCCTATACGTTCAATCCGGCGCCCTTCATCGCCAACAAGAAGTCGATCCAGCAGGGCTATGTGACGTCGGAGCCGTTCGCCGTGCAAAAGCAGGGCGGCTTCGTGCCGAACCAGTTCCTGCTTGCCGACAATGGCTGGGATACCTATGCCACGACGATCGAGGTGATGCAGGACACGATCGACAAGCGGCCGGAGGTAGTGCAGTGCTTCGTCGATGGCTCGGCCAAGGGCTGGTACAATTATCTCTACGGCGACAACAAAGCCGCCAACGAGATGATCAAGAAGGACAATCCGGACATGACGGATGAGCAGATCGCCTTCTCGATCGAACAGCTGAAGAAGTTCGGCATTGTCGATTCCGGCGATTCGGAAAAGCTCGGCATCGGCGCCATGACCGAAGCGCGCATCCAGAGCTTCTACGACAAGATGGTCAAGGCCAAGGTCGCGCAGCCGGGCATCGACATCAAGAAGGCCTATACGCTGGCCTTCGTCAACAAGGGTGTTGGTCGGGAGTTGAAGAAATAAGGGCGGCCTGCCTGAGATGATCCAGGAGAAAGTGGCGCAGACAACGGCATCGGGCGAGCGCCCGATGCTGCTTTCCTTACGCAATGTCGGCAAGGTCTTTTCCAACGGCGTGACGGCGCTGAGCAAGGTCGACCTGGCGATCCGGGAAGGCGATTTCCTCAGCCTGCTCGGTCCCTCGGGCTGTGGCAAGTCGACGGCGCTCAGACTGATCGCCGGCCTGTCGACGCCGACCTCCGGCCAGCTCGACTGGCGCGGCTCGATCGACCGCTCGAATATCGGCTTCGTCTTCCAGGAACCGACGCTGCTGCCGTGGGCCAGCGTCTTCGACAATGTCTGGCTGCCGCTGCGGCTGAAGGGCATGTCGCGCGCCAAGGCCGAGCCGGCGGTGATGGAGATGCTGTCCCGCGTCCACCTTACCGGCTTCGAGAACGCAGTGCCGCGCGAGCTTTCCGGCGGCATGAAGATGCGCGTCTCGATCGCTCGCGCCATGGTGACGAAGCCGCGCATCCTTTTGATGGACGAGCCCTTCGCGGCGCTCGACGAGATCACCCGCTTCAAGCTCAACAACGACCTTCTGGAGCTCTGGCAGGACGAACGCTTCACCGTCGTCTTCGTCACCCACAGCGTCTTCGAAAGCGTGTTCCTGTCCAGCCGCGTCGTCGTGATGGCGGCGCGGCCGGGCCGGGTCCATGGCGAGCTTACCGTCGATGCGCCTTATCCGCGTGACGAGGCGTTCCGGACGTCGCCCGATTATGCGGCCCTTTGCCGGCAAGCCTCTGACGTGCTGGTGAATGCCATCAACTCAACCGCCGGATCCCATCATGACAGCCATTGAAGACACTGCGCTGAAGCTCGACCCGGAAGAGGCGCGCCGTGTCCGCCAGGAGCGGCTGGAGCGGATCGGCAGGTGGGTGCTGCCGTTGGCGATCATGGTGCTGGCGATCTGGCTCTGGGACCGCATCTGCGTCTGGAACGCGATCCCGCAATACATCCTGCCGCGCCCCGGCGTGGTGCTGCAGACGCTGCATGACGATGCGGGGCTTTTGTTTTCCTCGCTTTTGGTGACGCTGAGGATCACCTTCCTCAGCCTGCTGCTTGCCGTTATCGGCGGCGTCGGGCTGGCGGTGCTGTTCGCGCAGTCGAAATGGGTGGAGATGTCGTTCTTCCCCTTCGCCATCGTGCTCCAGGTGACGCCGATCGTCGCGATCTTTCCGCTCATCAACATCTATATCAACGACCAGACGACCAAGCTCCTGCTCTGCGCCTGGATCGTCGCCTTCTTTCCGATCCTCTCCAACACCACGCTGGGGCTGAACTCGGTCGACCGCAACCTGCGCGACCTGTTCAAGCTCAACGGCGCGACCCGCTGGCAGCAATTGCGCTACCTGCGCCTGCCGGCGGCGATGCCCTATTTCCTCGGCGGGCTGAAGATCGCCGGCGGCCTGTCGCTGATCGGTGCCGTGGTGGCCGAGTTCGTCGCCGGCGCGCAGGGGCAATCTTCCGGGCTTGCGTCGCGCATCATCGAGGCCGGCTACCGGCTCAACGCTCCCAGGCTGTTCGCGGCGCTCATCCTGATCTCGCTCACCGGCATCCTGATCTTCCTTGTGCTGTCGCTGGTGTCGCATCTTATCCTGCGCCGCTGGCACGAGAGCGCGCTGAAACAGGAGCGGTAGGGTGGTCGGTCCCGTCACCCAGGAGAGCGGCAATTGATTCCGGACTCAGCATCATACCAACTCGCCAACGTCCGGCTGCATGCGTCGCTGACGCCCGGCCTTGCCGCAGCATTCGACAGCGACGGTTTCGCGCTGGCCGACATAAAAGTCACCGACGGCAAGATTTCTAGCATCACTTCGCATGGCAGATCGGCGCCGGCCGATGCGATCGACCTTGGCGACCGCATCGTGCTGCCGTGCTTCGTCGATTGCCACACCCATATCGACAAGGGCCATATCTGGCCCCGAAAACCCAATCCTGACGGTACCTTCATGGGCGCTCTCAACGCCACCGGCGCCGACCGCGCCGCGCGCTGGAGCGCGGAGGATGTCGCGCGCCGGATGGATTTCTCGCTGCGCTGCGCCTACGCCCACGGCACCAAGGCTCTGCGCACGCATCTCGACAGCGTGTCGCCGCAGGAGGAAATCTCCTGGCCGGTGTTCGAGACGATGCGAGAAAGATGGCGCGGGCGCATCGAACTGCAGGCGGTCTGCCTGCTCGGCATCGAAGGCGTGCGCGACAAGGCCTGGTTCGAGCGGTTGGCGAAACGCGTGGCCGCGGCCAAGGGCGTGCTGGGCGTCGTCACCTATATGGTGCCCGACCTCGAGGAACTGCTCGACCAGGTTTTCGCGCAAGCGATCAAGCACGGGCTCGACCTCGATTTCCATGCCGACGAGACCGACGATGTCGCAGCCATCTCGCTGAAGAAGATCGCCGAGGCTTCGCTGTGGAACGGCTTTGACGGCAACATCCTGGTCGGCCATTGCTGTTCGCTCTCGCGCCAGCCCGACCTCGAGGTGCTTGACACGCTGGACAAGGTGGCGAAGGCGGGGCTCGCCGTGGTGTCGCTGCCGATGTGCAACCTCTATCTGCAGGACAGGCGCAACAACAACACGACGCCGCGCTGGCGCGGCGTGACGCTGGTTCACGAGATGAAGGCGCGCGGCATCAAGGTGGCGGTCGCTTCCGACAACACGCGCGACCCGTTCTATGCCTATGGCGATCTCGACATGCTCGAAGTCTACCGCATGGCGACGCGCATCCTACATTTCGACCATCCGGTCGGCGACTGGCCGAAGTCGGTGGCGGCGACGCCGGCCGAGGTGATGCGGCTGGACGGCGTCGGCACTCTTGCCGCAGGCGGCGTCGCCGATTTCATCGTCTTCAAAGGACGGAGCTGGACCGAATTGCTGTCGCGGCCCGAATCGGATCGCATCGTGGTGCGCGACGGCCGGGCGATCGAACGTAAGCTGCCCGACTATGCCGAACTCGACGAACTGATATGATGGATATCGCAGCGCTGAAGCGCGATCTCGAAGGACTGAAGATCGACGACCATCCGGCCATCGTCCAGCAGAAGAGCCGCGACTTCTACTGGTACAGTCCGGTGCTGAAGCAGCAGCTCGATCATGTCACCGGCGACCTGATCGTCACGCCCAAGAACGAGCGCGAGGTGATCCGCGTGCTCGCCGCCTGCCACCGGCACGGCATTCCGGTGACGCCGCGCGGCAGCGGCACCGGCAATTACGGGCAGGCGATGCCGCTCTCGGGCGGCGTGGTGCTCAATCTCGCCGAAATGAACGAAGTGAAGGCGATTGCGCCAGGGCGCGTGGTGACCGGACCGGGCGCGGTGCTGGCCGACATCGACAGGGCAACGCGCGCGCATTCCAGCCAGGAGCTGCGCATGTCGCCGTCCACCTACAACACGGCCTCTATCGGCGGCTTCGTCGCCGGCGGCTCGGGTGGCGTCGGCTCGATCCGCTGGGGCGGGTTGCGCGACCTCGGCAACGTCATCCGGCTCAGGACCGTGACCATGGAGGCGGAGCCGCGAGTCATGGAACTCACCGGCGAGGACGTGCTCAAGGTCATGCATGCGTACGGCACCAACGGCATCATCACCGAGGTTGAGATGCCGCTGACCGCCTCCTATGACTGGATCGACGTCATCGTCGGCTTCGACGATTTCATGGAAGCGGCCGGCTTCGGCAACGACCTCGCCGTGCAGGACGGTATACTGGCGAAGCTGATCACGCCGATCGCCGCACCCATCCCTTACGACTATTTCAAGCGGCACCAGAAATTCTTCCGGCGCGAGCAGAGCGTCGTGGTGTGCATGATCGCGCCGCATGCGATGGATGCGTTTGTCGCCTTCGTGTGCAGCGGCAAGGGTGAGATCGTCTTTAAGGCCGACAGAGAGGCCGACCTCAAGGGACTGCCGCCGGCCTACGAGCTGACCTGGAACCACACGACGCTGCGCGCCATCCGGGTCGATCCGACGATCACCTATCTGCAGGCGCGCTACCCGTCGCCGGATCATCTCGCCCACGTCAAGGCGATGGTCGACCGCTTCGGCGACGAGGTGCCGGCGCATCTCGAGTTCATCCGCTTCGATGGCGCGATCGGTGCCGCCGGCCTGCCGCTGGTGCGCTACACCACGGAAGAGCGGCTCGACGAGATCATCCGCATTCATGAGGACAATGGCTGCTGGATCTTCAACCCGCACCGCTACACGCTGGAAGAGGGCGGCATGAAGCAGACCGACGAGGTGCAGCTTGCCTTCAAGCGCGAGACCGATCCGCAAGGGTTGCTCAACCCCGGCAAGATGATCGCCTGGGAGAACCCCGGCTACGATTACCGCTCGGGCAAGTCCTTTCTGTTCAAGGGGCTGCAAAAGGCGAGTTGAGTCGATGGCGAACGTGCGGCGCTGTACCCCGCTCTGGCCTGCCGGCAATGTTGGCGATTGGCGGAAGCCGCGGCGACGTCGGATCTCCCCCCTTGAGGGGGAGATGGCCGGCAGGCCAGAGGGCGTCGCCTCACGTAGATCGCCGACGCCGTCTCTCGTCACCGAAGACGTGGACGTTTCACGCGCGGCGACCCCCTCTGTCGCCTCCGGCGACATCTCCCCCTCAAGGGGGGAGATTTGGCGCAGGACAGCGCCGGTGTCTCTCGCTGATCTACGGGATGTCCTCCCGTGAACGTCCTCGTGCTTTACGCTCATCCGGTGGAGACCAGCTTCAATGCCGGCCTGCACAGGACGATCGTCGAGCGGCTTTCCGCGGCGGGCCATGCGGTCGACGATTGCGATCTCTACGCCGAGGATTTCGACCCACGGCTGACGCGGGCCGAACGGCTCGGCTATCACGACCAGCGCGGGCCGTATGATATGGTTGCCGGCTACGTCGAAAGGCTTCAGAAAGCGGAAGCGTTGGTGCTGTCGTTTCCGGTCTGGAACTACGGCTATCCGGCGATCCTCAAAGGCTTCTTCGATCGCGTGTTCCTGCCCGGCGTATCGTTCAAGCTGGTCGACGGCAAGGTGAAGCCGACGCTCCACAACATCCGCAAGCTCGCGGCCGTCACCACCTATGGCGGCAGCCGTTTTCGCGCCATGCTGATGGGCGATCCGCCGCGCAAGATTGTGAAGCGCATGCTGCGGGCCACGATCAAGCCCGGCGCGCCCGTCTCCTATCTCGCGCATTACTCGATGAATCTTTCGACCGACCAGACGCGCAACGCCTTCACGAAGAAGGTGGCCGCCAGCATGGATCAATTCTGATGCGCGTGCTGGTGGTCTATTGCCATCCGGTGCCAGAGAGCTATTGCGCGGCGATCCGCGACACGGCCGTCGAGGTTCTGAAGGGGAGAGGCTGGGACGTTCGGCTGCTCGACCTCTATGGCGAGACCTTCAACCCGGTGATGAACTGCGAGGAGCGGCGCTCCTACAACGAGCGCGCGCCCGAGGATCCGGCGCTCAAGCCGCATTTCGAACATCTGCAATGGGCCGAAGCGATCCTCTTCATCTATCCAACCTGGTGGTACGGGCTGCCGGCAATGCTGAAGGGCTGGTTCGATCGCGTGTGGGCGACCGACATCGCTTTCAAGCTGCCGGCGGGCAAAGGGCGGATCACATCGCTGATGAGGCATGTCACCAAGGTCGGCGTCATCACCACCTGCGGCGCGCCGACCTGGTGGAGCGTCGTGGTCGGCCAGCCCGGCCGCAAGACCATCCTGCGCGGCATGCGGGCGCTGTGCGCCACGCGCTGCCGGACATTCTTCCTGGCGCACTATCTGATGGATTCATCGACGCCGAAAAGCCGGGCGGCGTTTCTGGCGAAGGTGAGGGCGAGGCTGGAGCGGTTTTGAGCTGCGGTATCCCCCTTCTCCCACAAGGGGGGAAGGGAAGATGGCGCTACATCCTCACCCGTTCCGCCTTCGGATCATACATCGGCTTCAACGACGCTTCCGCCGCGAAACGCTCACCCGCGATCTCGACCTCGTAGAACGAGGCCAGCACCTCCGCCTCGCTCTCGCCCTTGCAGGGCACATAGCCGAGGCCGATGGCGCCGCCGAGATGGTGGCCGTAGTTGCCCGAGGTGATCGGGCCGACGATCTTGCCGTCGCGCAGGATCGCTTCGTTGTGGAACAGCAGGGGTTGCGGATCCTTGAGGCGGAACTGCACCAGGCGGCGATTCAGCCCGGCTTCCTTCTTGCGCAACACGGCGTCGCGGCCGATGAAGTCGGCCTTGCCCGTCTTCACGGCAAAGCCGAGGCCGGCTTCCAGCACATTGTCCTCGTCGGTGATGTCGTGGCCGAAATGGCGGAAGGCCTTTTCGATGCGGCAGGAATCGAGCGTATGCAGGCCGCAGAGCTTCAGGCCGACACCGGCGCCGGCTTCAGTGATCGCCTCGAAGACATGGGCGGCCTGCTCGGTCGAGACATAAAACTCCCAGCCGAGCTCGCCGACATAGGTGACACGGTGGGCGCGGGCGAGGCCCATGCCGATCTCGATCTCCTGGAAGGTGCCGAACGGATTGGCTTCGTTGGAGAAGTCGTTTGGGCTGACCTTCTGGATCAGTTTTCGCGAGTCCGGACCCATCAGGCAGATGACGGCCTCGGCCGCAGTCACATCGGTGATGACGACGAACTCGTCGGCGACATGCCGCCTCAGCCAGGCGAGGTCGCGCTGCAAGGTGGCCCCCGGCACGACGAGGAAATAGGCCGTCTCCGTAAGCCGCGTCACGGTGAGGTCGCTCTCGATGCCGCCCTTGGCGTTGAGCATCTGCGTGTAGACGATTTTTCCCGGCGCCACGTCCATGTCGTTGGCGCAGAGCCGTTGCAGGAAACGCTGAGCGTCGCGGCCTTCGACGCGGATCTTGCCGAACGAGGTCATGTCGAACAGGCCGACGCCGTTGCGCACGGCCAGATGCTCCTCGCGCTGGTTGTCGAACCAGTTCTGCCGCTTCCAGGAATAGCGGTACTCGCGCTCCTGTCCTTCGCGGGCAAACCAGTTGGCGCGCTCCCATCCCGCCACCTCGCCGAAGACGGCGCCGCGCGCTTTCAGGTGCTCGTGCAGGGGCGAGCGGCGCACGCCGCGCGAGGTCGCCATCTGGCGGTAGGGGAAATGGTCGGCGTAGAGCAGGCCGAGCGTTTCGGACACGCGCTCCTTGAGATAACGGCGGTTCTTCTGGAAGGGCTGGGCGCGACGGATGTCGACCTCCCAGAGGTCGAAGGGCGCCTCGCCGTCGTTGATCCACTGCGCCAGCGCCATGCCAGCGCCGCCCGAGGAAACGATGCCGATCGAATTGTAGCCGGTCGCCATCCAGTAGCCGGAAAGTTCCGGCGCCTCGCCGAGATAATAGCGGTCGTCCGGCGTAAAACTCTCGGGACCGTTGAAGAAGGTGTGGATGCCGGCCGTGCCCAGCATAGGCATGCGGTTGACGCCCATTTCGAGGATCGGCTCGAAATGGTCCATGTCCTCGGGCAACTGGTCGAAGCAGAAATCCTCGCGGATGCCGTCCATGCCCCAAGGTTTCGCCACCGGCTCGAAGGCGCCGAGCATCATCTTGCCGGCGTCCTCCTTGTAGTAGGCGCATTCGTCCGGCACGCGCAGCACCGGCAGTCGGGAGAGGCCGGGGATCGGTTCGGTGACGAGATAGAAATGCTCGCAGGCATGCAGCGGGATGGTGACGCCGTTCTGGCGCCCGAGCTCGCGCGCCCACATGCCGGCGCAGTTGACCACGATATCGGTCTCTATCGTGCCTTGATCTTCACCCTGCGCCCAGGAGACGCCGGAGACGCCGCCATTCCTGGTGTGGACCTTGGTGACCTTCACGTTTTCTATGATGGTCGCACCCCGCTGGCGCGCGCCTTTGGCCAGCGCCATGGCGATGTTGGCCGGGTCGCACTGGCCGTCGAGCGGCAGGTGCACTGCGCCGACGACGTCGGAGACGTTGAGATGTGGATACATCTCTTTGACTTCGCTCGGCGAAATCTCGCGCACGTCGACATCGAAGGCGCGGGCGAGCGATGCCTGCCGGTAGATCTCGTGCTTGCGCTCCTCGGTCAGCGCGACGGTGATCGAGCCGACCTGGCGCATGCCGGTGCCGACGCTGGTCTCGGCCTCGAGCTTGACGTAGAGGTCGGCCGAGTATTTCGCCAGCCGCGTCATGTTCTGCGAGGCGCGCAGCTGGCCGATCAGGCCGGCCGCATGCCAGGTCGTGCCGCAAGTGAGCTGCTTGCGCTCCAAGAGCACGATGTCGGTCCAGCCGAGCTTGGCCAGATGATAGGCGACCGAGCAGCCGGAGACGCCGCCGCCGATGACGACGGCGCGGGCTTTGGTTGGAATCGCTTTGGTCATGCGGCCTCGCGGCGGTAGTTGGAGGCAAAACGGCGCACGCGAAGCGCTGCTTCCTGAAGCACGGCTTCGGGCTGGCAGAGGCTGATGCGGATATGGCCGGCGGCGGCTTCGCCGAAGCTCGAGCCGGGCATCACGCCGACCTTTTCCTTGTCGAGCAGCGCCCAGGCGAATTTCTCGTCGTCGGGCTCGACGGTGGAAATGTCGAGCATGACATACATTCCGCCTTCGGAGCCGCGCACGGTGAGTTCGTTCACGCCGCGTGTGGCATTGAGAAAGACCGTGCGGCGCGCGGCGTAGCGCTCGGCTATTTCCTTCACGCCGTAGTGGTTCTCCAGCGCTTCGGCGCAGGCGATCGAGATGAAGGCCGGCAGGCCGTAGGTTGTCACCAGGTTGAGGTCGGTCATCAGCGCGATCATCGCCTTCGGACCGGTCAGCCAGCCCATGCGCCAGCCGGTCATGCCGTGGCTTTTGGACATCGAATTGATGACCAGCGTGCGCTCTGCCATGCCTGGCAGCGAGCGGGGCGAGATGTGCTCGCCGCCGCCGAGCGTCCAGTAGACCTCGTCGGACAGCAGCCAGAGGTCATGTTCCTTGCAGATTTCGGCCAGCTGCTCGAGCCGTTCGCGGGAATAGACGGCACCCGTCGGATTGTTCGGCGTGTTGATCAGGATAGCGCGCGTGTTGGACCTGAGCGCCGCGCGGATACTATCGGCGCGCGGCTGGAAGCCGTCCTCGGCCGGCGTCTCGACGACGGTGAAGCTGGCGCCCGCGGCGCTGAAGGTGTTGGGATAGGTGGCGTAGTAAGGCGCGACGACGATGGCGTGATCGCCGGGATCGAGCACGCCCTGCACGGCGGCATAGAGCGCCGCCTGGCCGCCCGGCGTGGCGATGATCTCGTCCGGTTCGGTCAGGATGCCGGTGCAAGCGGTGGAAGCCGCCGCCATCGCCTTGCGCAAGCGGGGCAGGCCGGGCAGGGGCGTGTAATGGTGATTGCTGCCGCGAACGGCGTTGACGCAGGCTTCGATCGTTTCCGAAGGCGTGTCGAAGTCGTGGTCGCCGACCGACAGCATGATGATGTCCTCACCGGCCTGCTTGCGGGTCCAGGCGGCGAAATGGACTTCCCAGCCATCCTTGCCCGAAGGCACGATGCCGGTAATGCGCTTTGATGGTTTTGGCATCAGGCTCTCAACCTCTCATTCTTCGGATCCCACAGCGGCTCGTCCTTCTGCACCACCGCCTTGAAGCGGTCGCCGAAGATCTCGACCTCGATCGACGTGCCCGGTTCGGCGAGATCGGAGCGCAGCATGCCGAGCGCGATGGATTTGCCGACGCGATGGCCCCAGCCGCCGGACGTGGTCTCGCCGACGATCCTGCCGTCATGCCAGAGCGTCGACATATAGGGCGCATCGCAGTCGCCGGGGTTCTCGACGACCAGAGTGACGAAGCGCTTCTTCACGCCCTGCTGTTTTTCATTCAGAAGCGCCGCCTTGCCGCGAAAGTCGGGCTTGTCCCATTTGACGAAGCGCTCCAGCCCGCCCTGCAGGATCGAATAGTCGGTCGACAGATCGCCCTTCCAGGCGAGGTAGCCTTTTTCCAGCCGCAGCGAATCCAGCGCATACATGCCGAAAGGCTTCAGACCGTGCTTCTGGCCGGCAGCCCAGACGGCGTCGAAGACAGTCAAAGTGTCGGCAACCTTGGTGTGGATCTCCCAGCCGAGCTCGCCGGCGAAGGAGACGCGTACCAGTCTCGCCCAGCGCCCGGCGATGGTCGTCTCCTGATGCGTCAGCCAGGGCAGCGAGAGATCGGCGTCGCAGACCTCGGCAAGGATTTTTCGCGAGTTCGGACCGGCGAGGATCTGCGTTGAATATTCCTCGGTGCGATCGGTCAGCGTGAAGGCCGCATTTGCCGGCATGCGCGACTTCAGCCATTCGAAATCGTGCCACTGTGCCACCGCCGCCGTGATCAGCGTCATCTGGTCCTCGCCATGGCGCACCACCGACATTTCGGTGACGATGCGGCCCTTGTCGTCGGCGAAGTAGACGAGGCCGATGCGGCCGGGCTTCGGCACCAGGCCGGTGACCTGCAGCGCCAGCCATTCGGCGGCACCCGGACCCTCGAGGTTGAAGCGCGAGAAGCCGGGCAGGTCGAGGATGCCGGCGGCGTCGCGCACGGCCAGGCATTCCTCGCGCACGCGCTGCTGCCACGGTCCTTCACGTCGGAAGGTCAGCGTCGCTTCTTCCGAAATGTCGTCGCCGGGCTTCGCATACCAGGTGGCTCGCTCCCAGCCATTGTAGGCGTCGAACTGGCCGCCGAGCGCCTTGATGCGGTCGTGCAGCGGCGAATGCTTGCGGTCGCGTCCCGCCGGCCATGCATGGCGCGGGAACTGGATGGCGTATTCGTTGCCGTAGATCTCCATGCCCTTGGCGACGCAATAGTCCGGCGCTGATGCAAATGACGTGAAGCGGCGCGGATCGCAGGACCACATGTCCCATTCCGTCTGGCCCTCGGTCACCCACTCGGCCAGCACCTTGCCGGCGCCGCCACCCTGGGCGATGCCGAAGGTGAAGACGCAGGCCTCGAAGGCATTCGGCACGCCGGGCATCGGCCCGATCAGCGGATTGCCGTCCGGCGCGTAAGGGATCGGACCGTTGATAACCTTGGACAGGCCGGCGGTGCCGAGGATCGGCACGCGCGCGACGGCGTCGGCGAGGTAATGCTCCAGCCGGTCGAGGTCGTCGGCGAAGAGCTGGAAGGAAAAATCCTCCGGCATCGGATCGTTGTGGGTCGCCCAATGCGCGCGGCAATTGCGCTCATAGGGGCCGAGATTCATGCCGGTCTTTTCCTGGCGCAAGTAATAGGACGTGTCGACGTCGCGCAGCAGTGGCAGTTTCTTGCCCTGCTCCTTCGTCCAGGCGGCGAGCTCGGGGATCTCCTCGAACAAGATGTATTGATGGCTCATCACCATCATCGGCACTTCACGGCCGAACATGCGGCCCACCTCGGCGGCGCGGTAGCCGGCGGCGTTGATGACGATCTCGCAGCGAATCTCGCCCTGTGGCGTCGTGACGACCCATTCGCCGTTCTCGCGGCGAACACCGGTGACTGGGCAGAAGCGGATGATTTTCGCGCCCATGTCGCGCGCGCCCTTGGCGAGCGCCTGGGTCAGCTGCGCCGGGTCGATGTCGCCGTCGCTCGGATCGTAGAGCGCACCCTTGAGGTCATGCGTCTCGATGAAGGGATAGCGGCGCTTGATCTCGTCGAGACCGACGACGTCGATATCCATGCCCTGGTAGCGGCCCATGCCCTTGGCGCGCTGGAACTCCTGCATGCGTTCCTGGGTGTGAGCGAGTCTGAGCGAGCCGGTGACGTGATAGTTCATCGGATAGTCGACTGCTTCGGCGAGACCGCGATAGAGCTCGGTCGAGTAGCGCTGCATATTCATCAGCGACCATGACGAGGAGAAGGTCGGCACGTTGCCGGCGGCGTGCCAGGTCGAGCCGGAGGTCAGCTCGTTCTTCTCCAAGAGCACGCAGTCGGTCCAGCCTGCCTTGCAGAGGTGGTAGAGCGACGAGGCGCCGACGACACCGCCTCCGATGATCACCACGCGTGCCGTGGTCGGCAAACCGGCCATGTTCTCCTCCAAATCCAAGGCGCGTCATGACGCGCTTTTTCTTTTTGTTCATGCACACCGTTGTCCCCAAAACCGCTGCACACTTTTGGGCGGCATGCATTGGTTCAGTACACCGGCGGCGAAACCACCCAGATGACGACTGCCGGCTCGGCGCCAGGATTGCGCCAGCGAAACGGCTTGCCTTCGAAGCGGAACGAGTCGCCTTCGCCGAGGCGATGCCAGACGCCGCCGATCTCGATCTCGAAAGTGCCCGACGCGACGTAGCCGGCTTCCTCGGTCGGGCGGCGCGCCTCGGTCTTCAGCTCCGCGCCCGGCGCGAAGACCGAGCGCAGCATCTCGAAGCTACCGCCGAGGTCGGGCGACAGAAGCTCCTCCACGAGGCCCGATTCGCTTGTGCCAAGCGTGCGGCGGCTGCCCGCGCGCACGACCACGCCGCGCTCCTTTTCGACAGGCACGTCATGGCTGAAGAACAGGCTGAGCGGCACGCCGAAGAGTTCGGCGAAGGCCCTGAGGTCGCCGAGCGAAGGGACCGACAGGCCGCGCTCGACCTGGCTGACCCAGCCGACTGAGCGGCCGAGCCTGAGGGCGATCTCGGCCAGTGTCAGCCCGCGCGCCTTGCGCAGCGCACGGATGTCGCCGGCCAGCAGCCGCTCGCCATTGTCCTGCTCCGGTCTGACAGCGGTCGAGGTCAATCGTTTCTCTGAGGCTGGCGTGAAAAAATCTGAACAAATTTCATGAGATAGCAAGCTTATGAAAAAATCAAGTGGATTTTCACGAAGCGCAAGATTTGCTTGCGCGATTTTGGCGGTTGATGCAAAGGCTCGCCGACGAACGGCGAGTGGGGACGTCAGGTCGGGGACCAGTTAGTTATCAGTGTCTGCGGATGGTCGTTGCGGAAACCGGTTGCGGGTTCCGGCCATGCGTGAAGGGACGGCCCATGCTGGAGAAGAATAGCCGGAACGCGCTCGATGCGGCGATCGTCGACGAGGCGATCATTTCGCGCCGGTCCGTGCGCGCATTTTTGCCCGACATGGTCGACGATGAGACGATCCGCGCCATCCTGACGGTGGCGGCGCGGGCTCCGTCCGGCACCAATATGCAGCCCTGGCGGGTCTATGTGACCAAGGGCGAGGTGAAGCAGCGTATCAGCGACGCCATCCTCAATTCCGGCATTCGCGCCGAGAAAGCTGAATGGGACGAGTACCGCTACTACCCCGACCAATTCTTCGAGCCTTATCTCAGCCGGCGCCGCGCCAACGGGTTCGGTCTCTACGGCGCCATCGGCATCGGCCGGCGCGAGGTCGACAAGATGCGCGCGCAGCACGACCGCAACTTCATCTTCTTCGACGCGCCGGTCGGCATGATCTTCACGGTCGACCGGCGGCTGAACAAGGGATCGTGGATCGACTACGGCATGTTCCTGCAGAACATCATGGTCGCGGCGCGGGGCAGGGGGCTGCATACCTGTCCGCAGGCGGCCTTCGCGCCCTACCACCGGCAGATCCGCCCGGTGCTAGACATTCCCGACGAGGAGGTCGTCGTCTGCGGCATGGCGCTGGGCTACGAGGACAACTCCAAGCCCGAGAATGAATTCCGCACCGACCGCGCCCCGCTCGAAGACTGGGTGACGTTCGCGGAGTAGCGCCAGCGCGGACGGACCGCGGCCCGATTTGCTAATCCGTGCTCATATGCGCGCCATGGCCGCTGACATGCGCGCCGTCCTGCGGTGTCAGCCTGAGATAGGCGAGCAGCGCGCAAAGCGTGATCAAGCCTTCGACAATGAACAGGATGCGGTAGCCGTTGACGCTGGCCTGGCCGCCGCCGGCTAGCAGCGAGAGCATCGCCGCCGCCAGACCAACGCTGATCGCCACCGCCAGCTGCCAGAGGATGTAGTAGAGCGCGCTGAAGCGCGAGAGCTGCTCCGGCGCGATGTCCGAGTAAGCGAGATTGCCAGTCGAGGCCCACTGCACCGAACGGAAGAGGCCGAAGACGAAGATGTAGGCAAGCACGATCCAGGTAGGCATGCTTTCCTGCATCAAGGCAAAACCAGCGACCAGCAAGGCGGCTATCGGCGTATTGGTGATCAGAACGCGCTTGAAGCCGAAGCGGTTCAAGATGCGCGGCATGAAGAAGCGCATCAGCAGCGATCCGATCGCCGCGACGAAGGTCAGCGATCCGGCCTGCACGGCGCTCATGCCGAAGCCGAGCTGGAACATCAGCGGCAGCAGGAAGACAACGGAGCTCAGCCCGATCGTGTCGAGCCCGCCGCCGGTGAGAAAGCTGATGCGGAAGGTGCGAATGCGCAGCAAATTGAGATCGAGCAGCGGATTGCGGGCGCGCAAGCAATAGAAGGCGGCGACGGTGAGGATGGTGATTGCCAGGCCGAGCTCGGCGCCGATAATGCCGGCGGCGGCGTCCTTCGCGGCAAGCATATCCATGCCGAAGACGAGCAGCGCCATGCCGCTGCCGACGAGCAGGAAGCCCGGAAAGTCGAACGGCGTGCGGACCGGCTTCGTGGTCGAGGGAAACAGCGAGGCCGCGAGCAGCGCGGCCGTCAGCGCGATCGGGATGTTGATGTAGAAGATCCAGCGCCAGGAAACATAGGTGGTCAGCGCGCCGCCGACGAGCGGCCCGACCAGCGGCCCGGACTGGCCGGCGAGCGAGATGTACATGTTGATCCTGAGCGTGCGGTCGCGCGGAAAGCTCGACAGGATCACGACCTGGCCAAGGGTGCCCATCAGCGCGCCGCCGAAACCCTGCAGCGCGCGCGAGCCGACCAGCATCCAGATGTTTTCCGACATGCCGCAGAGCGCCGAGGCGCTGGCGAAGACCAGCAGCGCAAAGCAATAGACGTTGCGCAGGCCGAAGCGGTCGGCCAACCAGCCGCCGAGCGGCATCGTGACGATGAGGCTCGCGACATAGACGGTGATCAAAAGACCGAGCTGGCTCGGCGGGCGATCAAGGCTTTGGCCGATGCCGGGGAGCGCGGTCACCACGACATTCTGGTCGAGGCTGGTCATGAAGACGCCGCAGGCGACGGTCGCCGGCAGCAGCATCGATGGCTCACCCGCCGGGGCAAAGCGGGTCGTGGCTGTCGCCGAAATCTCTGCAGTCATGGAAGGGTATGGTCGAACTGGTTGCCTGACCGGACGCCTGCCCCGACAAGAGCCCGTGATTCCTTATCTATTGTCTTCGTTGGCACAAGGCTCAAGCAGCAGTTGTGGCCGTCGATAGTGCCAAGACCTGCTGCGCTAAATCCATTGGCCTGGCAGCACTTTTCCTGAAGTGCTTAGTGCACCTCGTAACCGACTTCCTCGCTGGCGTGGCACAAGGCCTTCCAGAACGAGCGCGCGAAGGAGCGGAAGACATAGATGTCGAACTGGTCGGCGCCACTGCGTTGGATCTGGGCAAAGACATCGTGATGGTTGGTCGAGCGGCCGGCACCGAGCGGGAAGGCCGGCAAGGCGAAGTCGATGGCGAAGAATTTCGCCAGCACCCACTCCGCCTTCGGCCCGGCGATGCGGATCGCAGTGCGGCCGTGCGAAAGGTCGGTGAGCGTGCCGATTGATGGCGTGATCACGCCCGTGAATGCGGAGGCCAAGCCCTTGGCTTCGTCGACCACGGTGAATTTGCCCGGCGCAAAGCCGAATGCCGACTTCCCGCCGTTGGTGACGCCGCCGCCGGCGCCATCCGGCAGGGCAAGGCCCGTCACCTTGTATATGCCGGACATCAGCCGCTTTTCCTCGCCCGGCCATGCGGCAAGCTGCAGGATCGAGCCCGGCCGCGTTTCGGACAGGATAACGTCCACGCCATGCTCGAAATTGCCGTGCGAGCCCGGGTGGTAAATCGGCTCAAGCGGTGATTGACGCTCAACCATGCATGCGGCTCCCGTCCGGATCGTAGAAGTGGTTGGGGACGATCTCGATCGGCCCGAACCGGTTGCGCAGCGGGTCGGAGACGAAGGCGCGCGTGCCGTGGCGCGCCTTGCCGCCCTTGACCAGGGCAAGTGCTATGTATTTGCCGAGCGCCGGCGAATAGCAGCAAGCGGTGATATGGCCGATCGAATCGTGCGGATTGGCTTCGTCCAGCTCCTCGACGATATGTCCGCCGCCGTTCAAGGCACGGTTGTCGAGGGCGATCAGGCCGACCAGTTCCAGCCGGTCCGGAGCGATCAGGCCTTCGCGATCCATCATGGCGGAACCGATGAAGGGCTTCTTCTTCGACAGCATCCAGTCGAGATGCAGGTCGCGCGCCGTGGTGCGGCCGTCGATCTCCGCGCCGGTGACGTGGCCCTTCTCGATGCGCATGGTCCCCAGCGCCTCGAGCCCGTAGGTGACCAGGCCGAATGGCTTGCCGGCCTCGATGAGAGCCTCCCACACCCGCGTTCCATAGCCGGCGCCGGAATAGACCTCGAACGCCATTTCGCCGGAGAAGGACAGACGGCAGATCATCACCGGCACGCCGGCGATCTCGCCATGGACGATGCCCATGAAGGGAAGCGTGGCGTTGTCGACGGCCGTGCCGGTCACGCAGGCGGCGAGGATCGCACGCGCCTTCGGGCCGCCGATCGCGGCGCCCGCCCATTCGTCGGTGACGGAGGTGACGGTTACCTTCAGCTCAGGCCAGATGACGTCGAGGAAATACTCCAGATGCTGCATCACCTTGCCGGCATTGGCGGTGGTGGTGGTCATCAGGAAGTCCTGCTCGCCGAGCCGCCAGGTGGTGCCGTCGTCGAAGGCAAGCCCATCCTCGCGCAGCATCAGGCCGTAGCGGGCCTTGCCGACGGCGAGCGTGGAAAACATGTTGGTGTAGACGCGGTCGAGGAACTCCGCCGCATCCGGCCCCTGAACGGCGATCTTGCCGAGTGTCGAGACATCGACGATGCCGGCACTCTCGCGCGTCGCCTTGGCCTCGCGCACATAGGCCTGCTCGACCGTCTCGCCGGGAAGGCCGTAGATCATGGGGCGGTACCAGAGACCTGCCGAATACATGGTCGCGCCATTGTCGATGTGCCAGTCATGCATCGGCGTCAGCCGCTCGGGCTTCAAATCGCCGAAGCGCTCGGCTGCCAGCGAGCCGATCGAGACCGCCGTATAGGGCGGGCGGAAGCGAGTCGTGCCGACTTCCGGGATCGGTTTGCCGAGCGCCTCGGCCATGATAGCGAGGCCAGGCACGTTCGAGTTCTTGCCCTGGTCGGTCGCCATGCCGAGCGTGGTGTAGCGCTTCAGATGCTCGACCGAGACGAAGCCCTCGCGATGCGCGAGCCGCACATCCTCGGCGGTCACGTCGTGCTGGAAATCGACGAAGCTCTTACCCTTGGCCTTGATCTCGAAGACCGGCGCCGGATCGGGATCGCCGGGGGTGGCCTCGACGATCGGGAGCAGCGCGGAGGACGTCGTTCCGCCGGCGGCCTGAAGGCCGGCGGCGCGGCCCTCGGCAATGGCTTCGGCGGTCGAGAAGCTGCCGGTGAAGGCGCCGCAGCCGATCCAGCGCTGCGTCGGCTGCGGCGGCAGGAAGGCCTGCCGGGCCGGGTCCCACTCAGCTTTCGCGCCGGCCTGGCTGGCGAGATGGATGGTTGGCGACCAGCCGCCCGACATAGCCAAGCAGTCGGCATGGATGCTGCGCTCGTCGCCACTGAGCGCGCCGCTCATCAGGTCGAACCGCTGCACCTTGAGACCGGTGAGCGCCTTGCCGCCTTCGGTCGCGACCACGGCATGGCCGGCAAGCAGCTCTGCTTCGGCCTCGCTCGCCAGCCTGCTCATCTCGTTCGACACGTCGCTGCGGACATCGACGATGGCGACGACTGCGGCGCCGGCCCGCTTCAGCGCAACGGCCGAGCGATAGGCGCTGTCGTTGTTGGTGAACAACGCGATCCGTTCGCCGGGCAGCACGCCATATTCATTGGCATAGCGCTCGGCCGCATGCGCCAGCATGACGCCCGGACGGTCGTTGCCGGGAAACACCAGCGGGCGCTCGAAGGAACCGGTGGCGAGAACCACCGTCTTGGCGCGGATTGCCCAATAACGCTGGCGCGGCTCGCCTTTGGCCGGCACTTCCTTGTGTTCGGTCACCCGTTCGAGCGCGGCAAGCGTGTTGCCGTCGTAGTAGCCCCATACCGTCGTGCGCGGCAGCAGGCGGACATTGTCATTGCCTTCGAGCTGGCCGACGATGCGCCCCGCCCAGTCGGCGCCCGGTGCGCCGTCAATCGTCTCGCCCGACCAGTTGGCCGAGCCGCCGAAGCGGGCTTCGAGGTCGGCCAGGATCACGCGGGCGCCCTGATCGGCCGCGGCCTTCGCCGCCATCAGGCCGGCCGGGCCGGAACCCACGACCAGCACGTCGCAGAAGGCGTTCATGCGCTCATAGCGCGCCGGGTCGGGCGCGGTTCCAGCCTTGCCGAGGCCCGCGGCGCGGCGGATGAAATGCTCGCAGAACATCCAGAAGCGGGTGCCCTTCATGGGGCCGATCGCCGGCCCCATGAAGGTCTTGTAGTAGAAGCCGGCCGACAGGATCTTGCCGCCGAGCTGGTTGAGCGCGCCGATATCCCAGGCGAGCGAGGGCGAGCGATTCTGGCTGACAGCGACGAGCCCGTCATAAATCTCGACCATGGTGGCGGGGATGTTGGGCTCGCGGACGTCGCCGCGCAGCACCGTCACCAGGGCGTTCGGCTCCTCGACGCCGGCGGCGAGCAGGCCGCGCGGACGGTGGTATTTGAACGAGCGGCCGAACAGCGTCACGCCGTTGGCCAGCAGCGCCGAAGCCAGCGTGTCGCCGACATGGCCGGTATAGGGCGCGCCGTCGAAGGTGAAGCGAATGGTGCGCAGCCGATCGATGCGGCCGCCGGTGTCGGCGCGGCGCGGGCTCACTGGTTGCCTCCCGCCTTGTGGCCGGCGGATTTGTGTCCGCCGCGGGCGAAGGCCGTGCTCAGGATCTCATGGGTTACGGTGTTGCGCACCACCCGCAGATGCGCGCGGCAACCGCCGGAATGCTGCCAGATCTCATTGTGGTCGCCGGCCGGGTTCAGCCGGTCGTAGACATAGGCGTTCCAGGCGTCGAGATCCTGCGAGGAAGGCTGCGGCCGCGCGCGGTTGCCGTCGCCCTGGTAGGTGAATTCGATGACGTCGCGCGGGCCGCAATAGGGGCAAGTTATCAGCATCTTGATTCCAACCCTAATGCAGCCGCGGGGTCGCGCCCTGGCCTTTGTCGTCGATGATGAGGCCGCGATAGAAACGGTCGAGCGTGAAGGGCGCGTTGAATTCGTGCGGCTCGTCCTTGGCGATCGTCCAGGCGAAGCACCAGCCAGAGGCGGGGGTGGCCTTGAAGCCGCCATAGCACCAGCCGCAGTTGAGATACATGCCGGGCAGCGGTCCGGTGGTGATGATCGGCGAGCCGTCCATCGTCATATCGCAAAGGCCGCCCCAGGAGCGCAGCATGCGCACCCGCGCCAGGCCCGGGAACAGCGCCAGCATCTCGCTCATCACCTCGTCGACGACCGGCAGGCTGCCGCGTTGCGCATAGCTGTTGTAGCCGTCGAGGTCGCCGCCATAGACGAGACCGCCCTTGTCGGACTGGGAAATGTAGAAGTGGCCCATGCCGAAGGTGAGAACGGTGTTGATGATCGGCTTGAGCGATTCGGACACGAACGCCTGCAGCACGTAGCTTTCGATCGGCATATGCGAAATGCCGGCAAGCTGCATGACCTGGCCGGTGCTGCCGGCGACGGCAAGCGCCACTTTCTTGGCGCGGATGTCGCCGCGCGTCGTCGTCACGCCGGTGATGCGGTCGCCGTCGCGCAGGAAGCCGGTGACCTCGCAATTCTCGATGATGTCGACGCCGCGCCGGTCGGCGCCGCGCGCATAGCCCCAAGCGACCGCGTCGTGGCGAGCGGTGCCCGCGCGCGGCTGCATCAGTCCGCCGAGGACGGGAAAACGCGCCGAACCCGAGACGTCCAGCGCCGGCACAAGCCGTTTGATCTCACCGACGCTCATCAGCTCGGCGTCGACGCCGAGATGGCGCATGGCATTGCCGCGCCTTGCATAGTCGTCGAGCTGGGCCGGCGTGTGCGCCAGGTTGAGGCAGCCGCGCTGCGAGAACATGACGTTGTAGTTGAGGTCGTGCGACAGGTTCTCCCACAGCTTCATCGAATGTTCGTAGAAGCGTGTGTTCTGCGGCAAAAGGTAGTTGGAGCGCACGGCCGTGGTGTTGCGGCCGACATTGCCCGAGCCCAGCCAGCCTTTCTCCAGCACCGCGACGTTGGTGATGCCGTGTTCCTTGGCAAGGTAATAGGCGGTCGAGAGCCCATGGCCGCCACCGCCGATGACGATCACGTCATAGGACGCCTTGGGGTCCGGCTTGCGCCAGGCCGGTGTCCAGTCCTGGTTGCCCCTCAGCGCGTTCTTGAGCAGCGAAAAGGCTGAGTATTCCGCCATTCTTCCTGTCGTCCTTTTGGTGCGAGGCGGCAGACTATAGAGCAGGCGAGAAGCGCAAAGCCAAGATTGCGCCATAGCTTTTCGACAGGCCGACTTCGATCCGCGCCGTCGGTCTGCGGATGGAGACGGCTTGCCGCCTGATATGCCGGTCTTTATCAAGGGCGGAATTTTCGAAGATCTTTCGGCCGCGAGTCGCCCCGTCACGTCATGATTTTCCGACTGCTACGCCTGATCCTGGTCGCCATTGTCGCTGTCGCGGCACAGCCGTCGTCAGACGCGATGGGGCAGGCGATCGGCCAGGGCTCCGCGCAGCTCATCGCCGACCAGACCAAGGCCATCCAGGACCTGACGGCGAAGACCGACGGCCTGGAGAAGAAGTTAAGCGCTCCCGACCAGGACGATGCCGGTCTTGTCGATACCCGCTTGCAGCTCGAGGATATTTCGCGCGCCGCGCTGAACAGCGCGCTCGCGTTCCGTTCGCGCCTCAACGACATCAACGCTCGCATCGAGGTATTGGGGCCGCAGCCGGCGCAGGGGCAGCCGCCGGAGCCTGCGATCGTCGCCAATGAGCGCGCGGCGCTCACGGCCGAGAAGGCCGAGATCAATGCCGTGGTCGCCAGCGCGCAGAACCTGTCGATCCGCATCAGCGGGCTGGTCGACAAGATCGCTATCCTGCGCAGCGAGCTGTTCCGGAGCGTTCTGACGAAACGCTACGAATTGACCGATGCGCTGAGCCCGCAGGCCTTTTCCGACGCGCACGATCAGTTCACCGGCCTCTACAAGGCGGTGGCCTCCTGGCTCACCTTCGCATTGAAGTTCAAGTTCCAAGCCATGCTTGCGGCGACGCTGATGGCGCTGGCACTGGCGGCCGTGCTGCTGATCGGCGGCAGGCGCCTGTTCGGCCGCATCTTCGAGGCCGATCCTTCCGTCGAAGAGCCGTCCTACCTCAGCCGGCTGTCGGTGGCGTTCTGGTCGACGCTGCTGCCGACCGTGGCGCTCGGCGCGTTCCTCGCCTCGACCGTGTTCTTCTTCAACTACTACAGCGTGCTGCGCGGCGACATCGGCGAATTCCTCAACGCGCTGCTCTCCGTCGTCGCGGTGGTGTTCTGCGTCAATCGGCTGACCAATGCGGCACTCGAGCCGCGGCTGCCGAACTGGCGGCTTATTCCAGTCGCAACCGGACCGGCGCGTTGGCTGGTGCGGCTGGCCACCGCCATGGCCGTGGTCCTCGGCTTCAACTACTTCCTGTCGGTCGTCAACGAGAAGATGGGTTCGCCGCTGTCGCTGACGATTGCCAGGAGCTTCGTTGCCACCGTCATCGTGGGCATCATCCTGATCCTTATGGGCGTGCTGAGGCCTTTCAAGGCGCATGATGGGTCCTGGCGTCCCTGGCCGGCCTGGCTTCGCTTCATTGCCATCGGGCTCGGCCTGCTCACCATCGCCGCAGCACTGCTCGGCTATATCGGTCTTGCGCTTTTCGTCTCGATCCAGGTCGTGGTCACCGGCACCACGCTCGTCACCGCCTATATCGGCTTCCTGTCGGCGCGGGCGATCGGCGAGGAGGGCGGCTTCGCCGACACCTCGGTCGGGCGCTGGCTGTCTGCCAATTCCAGCTACGAGGACACCGCGCTCGACCAGCTCGGCCTGGTGGTCAGCATCGCCATCAACCTGATGATCGTGCTGGTGTTCCTGCCACTGATCCTCTTGATGTGGGGCTTCCAGCCCGGCGATATCGAAGCCTGGGCCTTCAAGCTGGCGACAGGCGTCACCATCGGTTCGGTGACGATTTCCGTCCTCGGCATCCTCACCGGCATCGTCGTCTTCGTTATCGGCTATTTCCTGACGCGCTGGTTCCAGGGCTGGCTCGACGGCTCGGTGATGGCGCGCGGCAAGGTCGACACCGGCGTGCGCAACTCGATCCGGCTGGCGGTGGGCTATGCCGGCGTCGCGCTCGCGGCGCTCGTCGGCATATCGGCGGCGGGCATCGATCTTTCCAATCTGGCGCTGGTGGCCGGCGCGCTTTCGCTGGGTATCGGCTTCGGCTTGCAGAACGTGGTCTCGAACTTCGTCTCAGGCCTGATCCTGCTTGCCGAGCGACCGTTCAAGGTCGGCGACTGGATCGTCGCCGGCGACATCAGCGGCACGGTCAGAAAGATCAGCGTGCGCGCCACCGAGATCGAGACGTTTCAGCGGCAGTCGGTGATCCTGCCGAACTCGAACCTCATCAACAATGCGGTCGGCAACTGGACGCACCGCAACAAGCTTGGCCGTGTCGACATCAAGGTGGGCGTCGCCTATGGTAGCGACGTCAAGCGCGTCCATGCCATCCTGCTCGACATTGCCCGCGCCCATCCGATGGCGCTCAAGAACCCCGAGCCCTTCGTGCTCTTTGCCAATTTTGGGCCGGCCGCGCTCGAATTCGAAATCCGCGTCTTCGTGGCCGACGTGTTGAACGGCAGCATCGTCCAGAACGACATCCGCTTCGCGATCTTCGATATCTTCGAGGACGAGCATATCGAGATCCCGTCGACGCCGCGCGCCGTGGTCGAGACAACGAAGCACGAGTCGTGGCCGATCGATGACGACAAGATCGAAGCCGAGTTCGCCGAACGCGAGCGGCTGGAAGCCCAGGCCGCGGCCGAGCAGGCCCGTTTGGCCAAAACGAAGAGGAAAGGCCGCAAGCCCGACCCCGACTAAAGCAGGTCGCGTGAAAGAAGATTCGCGCGATCTGCTTTAAGTTTTTTTCAAGCATGTCTTTGTCCCGAAACCGGTCCCACCTTCGGGAGACATGCTTAGGTTTGCCGGCCGGCGAAATTCCGGCCAAAGCCGATTGTGGCATGAATGCGGCATTCAGTTGCGGTTCAGGTTACATCTCATATAAGCTCTCACGCAAAGGGCGAGAATGCCTTGCGAAAATGAACAGAGGCGGTGTGGAAACACCGGAATTGCAATGTGGAAGTCTGTCGTTGCCGCCATCGCTTTCCTGGCCCTGGGCGGTTCGGCTTTTGCCGCCAGCGCGGTCAACAAGGACGCTCAGACGCGGACGTTGATCGTGACCGAAGGCGGCGGCAAGACCGAGTTGGCGCTGGCCGCCGGCGAGACGGTGGAATTCTGCCCGAATGGCTGCTTTGTTACCTTGCCCAACGGTGACCTCGAAGCGCTGACCGGTTCGGAAACGGTCGAGATATCGGGCGGCATCGCCCGTATCAAGTAAGAGCGCCCATAAGCACGATCGGCAAAGGCCGGGCGAATGTCCGGCCTTTTATCGTTTCCGATAGGCGCCGCTTAACGATGCCGCCGGAAATACCGTCTGTACAGCGCGTTGCAACCGGGCGTTTTAACGTTCGCTCCGCCATCTCCCGCTATATCCGTCGCAAGGGCGCCGAAGCACGGCGCGGGGGTGAGCAGGCAGGGCAACAATGGACGCGCGGTCGGACAGGAACGCAATTCCGCTTGCGGTCGACCTCGACGGCACGCTGATTGCAACGGACCTTCTGTGGGAAGGCCTGTTCATCCTGCTCAAGAAGAACCCGCTTTATGTCTTTCTCCTGCCGCTTTGGCTGACCGGCGGTCCCGCGCGGCTCAAGCAGGAAATCGCCGCGCGCGTCGACATCGATCCGGCCTCGCTGCCTTACCGGGTTGAACTGCTCGGGCGGCTCCGCGCCGAGCAGGAGGAAGGCCGCAAGATCGTGCTGGCTACGGGCACACCGCGCAAATTCGCCGAGGCGATCGCGGCGCATCTCGGCATCTTCGACCGCGTGCTGGCGACGGACGGACCGCATAATTTGAGTTCGGCCAGGAAGCGCGCCTCGCTGGTCGCCGCCTATGGCGATGGCGGCTTCGACTATGCCGGCAACAGCCGGCACGATCTCAAAGTCTTCGATGGCGCACGCAACGCCATCATCGTCGCGCCGGACCGCAGCGCCCGACGCTGGCAGGCGGGGCATGGCGCCGAGACGATGCCGGCGCCGAAGCGGACGCTGAAGACCTACGTCAGGATGCTGAGGATCCATCAGTGGCTGAAGAATTCGCTGATCGCTGTGCCAATGGTGCTGTCGCATGAGTATTTCAATGTCGGCATGATCTGGCAGTGCGTTCTGGCCTTCGTTTCCTTCAGCGCCGTCGCCTCCGCCATCTACATCGTCAACGACTTCTTCGACCTTGCGCTGGACCGTAAGCATCCGACCAAGTGCAACCGGCCCTTCGCCAGCGGTGTGCTGTCGATCCCGTTCGGCCTTGGCGCGATCGCCGTGCTGCTTGCCATCGGCATCGCCATCGGCTGCCTGCTGCCGATCGAATTCCTCGGCGTGCTCGGCGGCTACATGGTCGTGACCACTGCCTATTCGCTGTCCTTCAAGCGCATGCTGTTGATCGACGTGCTGACGCTGGCCGGCCTCTACACGATCCGCGTGCTGGCGGGCGCGGCGGCCACCGGCGTCGATGTCTCCTTTTGGCTGCTCGCCTTCTCGATCTTCTTCTTCCTGTCGCTTGCGCTGGTGAAGCGTTTCGTCGAACTGCGCACCACCGCCATCCCGGTCGGCGAGCGCATCGCCGGCCGCGGCTATCGCACCGAGGACCAGGAGATCGTCGCCCAGGCCGGCATGGCCTCGGCCTTCTCCTCGGCGCTGGTGCTGGCGCTCTACATGGACAGCGTCGCGGTGCGCGAGCTCTATCCGCATCCCTGGGTGATGTGGCCTCTAGCGCCGATCGTGCTTTATCTCACCATGCGCGTCTGGATCCTCGCCCGCCGCGACGAGATGCATGACGATCCGGTCGTCTTCATCATCCGCGACTGGCGCAGCCAGATCGTGGTGGCCATCGGCGCGGTGCTTCTGGTCGCGGGAGGCTGGGGTTGGTGAGGGCGGGCGGCGAACGCTTCGGCAGTTTCGGACTGGCGACGCCTCCGGCACGCCATTCCATCCCTGCCGACGATGCCATTGCGCTGTTGAAGAGTGGCGCGGCCAAGCCTGGTTCGCTCATCGCCTACGGCAATGGCCGCTCCTATGGCGACAGCTGCCAGAACGACGCCGGCATGGTCGTCGACATGCGGCCGCTCAATCGCATCCGCGCTTTCAACGCCGAGACAGGCGCGATCGAGGCCGATACCGGGGTGCTGCTTTGCGACATCATCGCCTATGCCGCGCCCTACGGTTTCTTTCCGGCCGTGGTTCCCGGCACTCAATTCGTGACCCTGGGTGGCGCCATCGCCAACGATGTCCACGGCAAGAACCACCACCGGCGCGGCACATTCGGCTGTCATGTCGAATCCTTGACCCTGCTGCGGTCCGACGGCCGGACCTATCGCTGCTCCGACACCGACAATGCCCATCTCTTCAGGGCGACGATCGGCGGCATGGGGCTTACCGGATTGATCCTGTCGGCGTCGATCCGGCTGATGCGCGTGCCCTCGCTCGACATCGTCGAGAAGGCGACCCGGTTTCGTGATCTCGACGAATTCTTCGACCTTGCGGATGCAGCCGACCAGGCCAATGAATATGCCGTCGCCTGGATCGATCAGCTTGCCGGCGGTCACGGGCGCGGGCGCGGCCTCTTGTTCACCGGCAACCACGCCGAGCACGGCTCGCATGCCGCCGCCCGGGCAGGCAGCCGGATCTCGGTGCCCGTGCGGCCTCCCTTCAACGTGCTCAACCGCCCGTTCCTGACCGTCTTCAACGCTGCCTATCGGTGGAAGAAGGGCCGCTCGTCCGATGCGCGCCGGGCGGGCTACCAGGCCTTCTTCTTTCCGCTCGACGGCGTTCGCGACTGGAACCGGCTCTATGGACCGCGCGGGCTTTTCCAGCACCAGAGCGTGGTGCCTGAGGCCGTCGCGCGGCGCGCCGTGCCGGCCCTGCTCGAAGCGGCGCGGCGGGCAGGCCAAGGCTCGTTTCTCACGGTCCTGAAGCGGTTTGGCGACGTCCGTTCGCCGGCGTTGCTATCGTTCCCGCGGCCCGGCTACACGCTGACGCTCGATTTTCCCAACAAAAGCGAAAGGACGCTGAGGCTTCTCGCCGAGCTCGACCGCATCACGGTCGAGGCCGGTGGGGCCGTCAACCCCTACAAGGATGCACGCATGGGGCCCGAAACCTTCGCGACGCCCTTCCCGGAATGGCAGCGGCTGGAGGCGCTTCGCGATCCGGCCTTCCTGTCGAGTTTCTGGGCGCGGACAGCGAAAAAACTGGATGCTGGAAGAGGTGCGACCGAGGCTGCGGAGTAGGTCGAATTTGAGTAAATCTTGGTAAATGGCGCGTTAAGATCAGGGTTTACTCAAAATAGACATGTGATTTCACTAAATATTTGCAGGTTTGTAGTAGGACCGTTCAAGGGCGGGGTGGCAATAATGAAATACATCGTCTTCATTCTCTTCACGGTCATGACCAATGCCGCTGCGCAGCTCATGTTGAAGCAGGGCATGATGTCGATGGGACCGATCTCGTTCGAGGGCGTCAATCCGCTCTTGAAGCTTCTGCAGATCGTGTTCAGCCCATGGATATTCCTCGGCCTTTGCACCTTCGTCATCTCGATGGCCTCGCATCTCTACGTGCTGTCGAAGGTCGAGCTCAGCTTCGCCTATCCGTTCCTGAGCCTCGCCTATGTTGCGGTCGCCGTCTTTGCCTATTTCGTCTTCCGCGAGGACCTCAATGGGTGGCGCATCGCCGGCATCGCCTGCATCTGCGTCGGCACCGTGCTGATAGCGCAAAGTGGCCGCGATTTGGGTGGCCGCGGGCATGAGGACCAAACTGCTTCCATCACCTCCGACAAGATCGGCGCAAACGAGATCGTTCGATGAGACATGTGATTTTCGGCGGCGACGGTTTCGTCGGCCGTCATCTTGCCCCCAAGCTTGCCGCGGACGGCGAGAACGTCGTCGTCGCCGACATCGTCAAGAGCGACCTGCCGCACTATCGTTCGGTGCGCTTCATCACTTGCGACGTGACCGATCCGGCTTCGGTCGCGGCAGTGGGCCTCAGGGCCGACGACATGGTCTACAACCTGTCGGCCAAGATGCTGTCGCCGATCCAGGTGCGCGCCAAGCGGCACGACTTCTTCTTTCCGGTGAATTTCCACGGCACCGAACACATCATCCAGGCCATGGACAAGGCCGGCGCCTCGAAACTGGTCCACTACACGACCGATATGATCTACGGCCATACCGTGGTGCTGCCGATGACCGAGAATCATCCGGTGGCACCGCTTGGCGAATATGGCCTGTCGAAGCTCAGGACCGAGGAGCTCGCCGCCGAATGGCGCAAGCGCGGCATGTCGATCTCGCTGTTCCGGCCGCGCCTGATCATCGGGCCCGGGCGCCTCGGCATCCTGGAAAAACTCTTCAAGCTGATCGACTGGAACCTGCCGGTGCCAATGATCGGCTCGGGCAGGAATCCATACCAGTTCATCTCGGTGTTCGACTGCGCCGAAGCCGCCCGCGCGGCCTGGAAAGCCGGCGTGCCGAACGAAGCCTATAATCTCGGTTCGCTCAATCCGCCGCCGGTGAGAAAACTGCTCGGGGACCTGATCAAGCATGCCGGCTCTAAGTCGATCCTGCTGCCGTCGCCGGGCTGGGCGGTCAAGCGCACGCTCGACCTGCTCGACCTCTTCAACATGCCGATCATGGATCCGGAGCAGTATCTGATCGCCGATGAGGAATGCGTGCTCGACGTGTCCAAGGCCGAGCGTCAGCTCGGCTGGGTGCCGCAATACCGCGACGAGGACATGCTGATCGCCGCCTACAGCGAATACCGCGCCAAGAAGGACGGCCACGCCGTCGCCACCAAACACGTTCCTGCCGAATAAGGCGACGAAGGGGGGATTTCGAGATGACTGTCATTGCCAAACCGGAACTGGGCGTGCGCGCGCTGGTCGATGCGCCGGCGCTGTTGCCGGCCACCATCGCCAAGCCCGACCTGATCAGCGTCGAACAGGCCAAGGCGATGGATGTCGCCCGTGTCACCGACCTGTTCAAGACGCACCTCAACCCGGGCCAGCTGCATTTCATGAAGCTGCTCGGCTTCCACAAGGTCAAAATCGAGCGCGCCGAGGGCATGTTCTATATCGACCAGAACGGCCGCAAGATCCTGGACTTCTTCGGCGGCTTCGGTTCGCTGGCCTTCGGCCACAACCATCCGCGCATCCTCGAGGCGCGCAAGAAATTCCAGGAGGAGAAGCGCCAGGAGATCGCCATCGCCTTCATGTCGCAATATGCGGCAGCCCTTGCGCACAACATCGCCAAGTGCTCGCCCGGCGATCTCGACATGGTGTTCCTCGGCTCGTCTGGTTCGGAAGCCATGGAAGCGGCGGTGAAGCTCGCCGAACGCGCCGCAGGCCCCAAGCGGCCGAAGGTCGTCTATGCCGAGAACTCCTTCCACGGCAAGACCAAGGGCGTGCTAGCGATCACCGACGGTCAGCTCTATCGCGCCGAGTTCAAGGTGGCGGACAATGCCGTGCGCGTTCCCTTCGCGGACATCGACGCGGTCGAGCGCGCCTTCCGCAACGATCCCGAGATCGGCGCCATCGTGCTCGAAACCATCCAGGGCGGCGGTGGCATCATCCAGGCGCCGGCCGAATACTGGCAGAAGCTGCGCGCGCTTTGCGACCGGTATGGCGTGCTGTGGGTCGCCGACGAAGTGCAATGCGGCTACGGCCGTTCCGGCCGCTTTTATGCCTTCGAGCATTACGGCGTCGTGCCGGACGTGACGGCGCTGGCGAAATCGCTCGGCGGCGGCAAGGCGGCAGTCGGCGCCATGATCGCCAAGCGCGACGTCTACATGAAGGCCTATGGCACGCCCAAGACGGCGATGATCCATGCCATGGCGACGTTCGGCGGCATGGGCGAGGCCTGTGTCACCGCGATCGAGGCGCTGAACGTCCTCTATGACGAGGGCCTGATCGACAATGCGGCTTCGACCGGCGATTACCTTCGGCAGCGGCTGCAGGCGCTGAAGGCGAAATATCCGAAGATCATCAAGGACGTGCGCGGCAAGGGCTTCATGATCGGGCTCGAGTTCCACGATTTCTCGCAAACCTTGCCGATGGTGCTGCGTCCGCTGGTGAGCGTGCTCGACGACAAGCTGAAGGGCTCGCTGTCGGGCTTCGTCGGCGCGCTGCTGTTGCGCGACTACGACGTGCTCGTCGCCTTCACCGAATACAATCGCAACGTCATCCGGCTCGAGCCGCCGCTGATCTGCCAGCGCGAGCATGTCGACCGCTTCGTCGATGCCTTCGACAGCCTTCTGTCGCGCGGCATCGTGGCGATCGTGAGGGATTTCGTGAAAAGCCAGGTCCGCTGAGACAGACGATGCTGACTAGGCCGCCCATTGTCCCGACCAATGCGCTCGACCGGCTGACCGGCGCCGGTCTTGCCTGGGGCGAGGGGGCTTATGCGAAATGGGCCGCGCCGATCGGCGCGGCGGCCTTCTCGCTTTACATCCTGCTGACCGCCGTGACGGCCTGGTTCATGCCCGATGCCAACTGGGACATGCTGCCTTACCTCGCGATCGCCGAGGAAGGCACCTATCCCGCTCCGCGGGCGCTGCATGACTATGCCTACAGCACCGTCAAGGAAGGTGTGTCGGCGGGCGACTACAAGATGCTGACCGACGATGGCGGCGGCTTCCGCAGCCACATGGCGGAGAATGCCGCCGACTTCCATTCGCTGCTCGGCATGTACCGGATCAAGTTCCTCTACGCCGAGATCCTGTCTGGCCTCAGCCATATCGTCTCGCCGGTCGAGGCGATGCGGCTGGTGCAGGTGTTCTCGGTGCTCTTGTTCGGCGCCATCACATTGCTCTGGCTGCGGGCGGAAGGCGCGCTGGCGCTGGCGCTGGTCGCCGGCGCCATCCTGATCATGGCCGATTTCGGCGATGCCGCGCGGGTTTCGACGCCGGACCTCCTCTGCTCGGCGCTGTTCCTCGGCGGGCTGTTCGCCTATGTCCGCAAACGCGAGACAGCCTCGGCGACCCTGCTTTTCCTCGCCTTCATGGCGCGGCCGGACAACATCGTCTTCCTCGCCATCTTCGCCGTTCTGCTCGTCGCGTTCCGGCAGAAGGCGTGGGGGGCGCTGGCCGGCTTTGCCGCCTCCTTCGTCGCCTATTTCGCCATCTCGCATTGGGCGCAGCATCCCGGCTGGTGGCCGCATCTTTGGTTCTCCAGCATAGAGCAGCACTACAATATGGACGGCTTCGAACCGCCATTCTCGGTGGCGGCCTATCTCAAGGCCTTTGCCGCCTCGGTGGTGCGCGCCATCGACGTCAACAGTTGGGTCGGCGTCTCGGTGCTGGCTTTAGCCGGCTGGTACGGGCTCGACCGCGCCGGCTTCCGGCTCGACCGCCGCGCCGGCATCCTGCTTGCGGCATTGGTGCTCGGCGTGCTCGCGAAGTTCACGGTCTTCCCGATCCACGACACCCGCATCTATTTTCCCAATCTTCTGCCGCCCTTCCTGCTGCTCGCCGCGCGGCTGATGGCGCTGTGGGCATCGGCGAGCCCGGATCGGCACCGCGAGGTGCAGCACGTCGTTTCCGGAGACAAGTCATGAGCTCAGTTTCCACCATCGCGCGCGTTCTGTTGTCGCTCGGCCTTCCAGCAGGCCTGCTCGATCGTGGACCCTCGCTGCGCGGCACGAAGTTCCTCGCCAACGCGGCGCTCAAGGCGCGCTTCGGCGGTGGACGACCATTCCAGATGGTCAATGTCGGCGCCTGCGACGGCGCGCTGTTCGACGACGTGACGCCCTGGCTGCACCGCATCAGGGGTGCTCGGGCGATGCTGGTCGAGCCGATTCCCTACAACCAGAAGCGGCTGCGCGCCAACTATCCGGACACCGGGCGCTTCGTCATCGAGCCGGTGGCGGTGACCAGGACAAAGGGTACCATCACCGTCCATACGTTCGATGCCGCCGCGCTCGAGGCCGGCACGCTGCCGATCGAGTTCATCGGCTGCTCGTCGGTCACCGACACCAATCTGATGTCCGGCAAGAATGCCTGGGGCGAGGCGGACGCCAATTTCAACAAGTTCGCGCCGCATCTGAAGGACATCGAGGTGCCGTCGGAGACCCTGCAGACGCTGCTCGACCGCAACGGCGTCAGCTATATCGACGCTTTCCTGGTCGATTGCGAGGGCGCCGACTGGATGGTGTTCGACCAGCTCGACCTCCAGCGCTACCGTCCCGGCATGATCAAGATCGAGGTCGGCGCGCTGTCGGCGGCCGAGATCGGCCAGGTCGTCGTCAAGCTCAAGACCGCTGGCTATCAAGTCGGCTTCCAGGCCGAGGACATCTGGGCCTTCGCCTAGCTTCCACCGCTGTGGCGGCAATCGAACCCAATTGCCGTTCGGGCCGGATGCGCTTGACAAAGCGGCGGCGGCTCGTTCAACTGAGCCATTCACCAGGGGAGTCCCGGCAAGGGGCTGAGATACTGCTGGCTTCGCGGCGCAGTGACCCGTTGAACCTGATCCAGTTCATACTGGCGTAGGGACGGTGCAAGCGCTTTGCGGGACTCCATGCCCGAAGACCTGTTCGCACAGGTGGACCAAGGCGGCTTTTCATCCTTCCGGCACAGAACTGGGTCTCCAATGCAGATGAGCAAAGGAGCCTCAAATGAATGCCTTGACCCCCGCCGTTTCGACGGGACCGCTGCCCGCCTCACGGAAAATCCACAAGACCGGCGTCCTCCATCCGCAGATCAGGGTGCCGATGCGCGAGATCAGCGTGCACCCGACCGCCGGTGAGCCGCCGGTGACGGTCTACGATCCGTCAGGCCCATATACCGACCCCGCGATCGAAACGAACATCGAAATGGGACTTGCCCGGCTTCGGCAGGACTGGATCGCGGCGCGCGGCGATGTCGAAGCTTATGACGGCCGCCACGTCAGGCCGGAGGACAACGGATTTGCGACTGGCGAACGGCTGACGCCGGAATTTCCTGTCCGCAATCGTCCTCTGCGGGCGAAAGCCGGCAAGGCGGTGACGCAGCTTGCCTACGCGCGTGCAGGGATCATCACGCCCGAAATGGAATTCGTGGCCATCCGCGAGAACCTCGGCCGCGAGACGCTGTGGGGCAAGCTGCAACAGGATGGCGAGGCGTTCGGTGCATCGATTCCGGATTTCGTCACACCGGAATTCGTGCGCGACGAGGTGGCGCGCGGCCGCGCCATCATCCCCGCCAACATCAACCATCCCGAGAGCGAGCCGATGATCATCGGCCGCAATTTCCTGGTGAAAATCAACGCCAATATCGGCAATTCCGCAGTCACCTCGTCGATGGCCGAGGAGGTCGAAAAAATGGTCTGGGCGATCCGATGGGGCGCCGATACGGTGATGGACCTGTCTACCGGCCGCAACATCCACAACATCCGCGAATGGATCGTGCGCAATTCGCCGGTGCCGATCGGCACGGTGCCGCTCTACCAGGCGCTGGAGAAGGTGGGCGGCATCGCCGAAGACCTGAGCTGGGAGGTCTATCGCGACACGCTGATCGAACAGGCCGAGCAGGGCGTCGACTATTTCACCATCCACGCCGGCGTGCGGCTGCATTACATCCCGCTGACCGTCGATCGGGTCACGGGTATCGTCTCGCGCGGTGGCTCGATCATGGCCAAATGGTGCCTGCACCATCACCGCGAAAGCTTCCTCTATGAGCATTTCGAGGAAATCTGCGACATCTGTCGTGCCTATGACGTCTCCTTCTCGCTCGGCGACGGCCTTCGGCCCGGCTCGATCGCGGATGCCAACGACAAAGCGCAATTCGCCGAGTTGGAAACGCTTGGCGAGCTGACCAAGATCGCTTGGGCAAAGGACTGCCAGGTGATGATCGAAGGTCCCGGACACGTGCCGATGCACAAGATCAAGCAGAACATGGACAAGCAGCTCGCTGTCTGCGGCGAGGCGCCGTTCTACACGCTCGGGCCGCTGACGACGGACATAGCGCCGGGCTACGACCACATCACGTCCGGCATCGGCGCCGCCATGATCGGCTGGTTCGGCACGGCCATGCTCTGTTATGTGACGCCGAAGGAACATCTCGGCCTGCCGGACCGCAACGACGTCAAGACCGGCGTGATAACTTACAGAATAGCCGCTCATGCCGCCGACCTTGCCAAGGGGCATCCCGCAGCGAAGGTCCGCGACGACGCGCTTTCCCGGGCGCGGTTCGAGTTCCGCTGGGAAGATCAGTTCAACCTGTCGCTCGATCCCGAAACGGCGCGCTCGTTCCACGACGAAACCTTGCCCAAGGAAGCGCACAAGGTGGCGCATTTCTGCTCTATGTGCGGACCGAAATTCTGCTCCATGCGCATATCCCACGACATCCGCGCCGAAGCGCAGAAGGAGGGGATGGCGGCGATGGCGGAGAAATACCGCGCCGGCGGCGATCTCTATATGCCTGTCAGCGATGCCGCATTCGGCACGGTCGAGTCGTCATGAGGGTGCTGGTCAAGGGGGCCGGCGTGGCCGGCCTCACCGCGGCGTTCGAACTTGCGGACCGCGGCGCGTTGGTCACTGTCGTCGAGGTCCGGTCTCACCTGGGCGGCAATGCGTCATGGGCCGCAGGCGGCATGCTGGCGCCATGGTGCGAGCGCGAGAGCGCCGAGCAGGCGGTGCTGGATCTCGGACGCGGCGCCGCCGACTGGTGGGACGCTGCTTTGCCCGGCCAAGCGACGCGGGCGGGAACGCTCGTCGTCGCGCCGCCGCGTGATGCGGGCGAGCTCGACCGCTTCGCCAGCCGCACCTCGGGCCATCGCTGGTTGGGCGAGGAGGACATCGCAAGGGTGGAGCCCGACCTCGCCGGCCGTTTCAAGCGCGGGCTGTTCTTCCCCGACGAAGCGCATCTCGACCCGCGCCGGGCAATGGCGGCGCTTCATGACAAGCTGGTCGCGATGGGCGTCGACTTCCATTTCGCAACCGACGGCCAAGGCCTTCCAGGCTTCAAATACAGGGTCGACTGCCGGGGGATCGCGGCGGACGATGCGGCGCTGCGCGGCGTTCGCGGCGAAATGCTGATCCTGCGTACGCCGGATATATCGCTGTCTCGTCCCGTCCGGCTGCTGCATCCGCGCTTTCCGCTCTACATCGTGCCGCGCGCCGACCATCATTTCATGGCCGGCGCAACGATGATCGAGAGCCAGGATGCCGGCCCGGTCACCGTCCGTTCCATGATGGAACTGGCCAGCGCCGCCTGCGCGCTCCATCCGGCCTTCGGTGAGGCGGCGATCGTGGAAATGAGCACCGGTGTCCGTCCGGCCTTTGCCGACAATTTGCCAAGCGTCGAAAGGCTCGGCAACGGCGTCGCGATCAATGGGCTCTATCGCCATGGCTTTCTGCTTGCCCCCGCCATGGCGCGGCAGGCGGCTGACATCCTGTTAAATCCCGACAAACGCGTGGGAGCTTGCGCATGAAACTGATCGTCAACGGAGAAGCGCTCGACAGTGCCGCCGCAACGCTGGCGGTGCTGCTTGCCGAGCTTGACTATGAAGGCGATTGGCTGGCGACGGCCGTCAACAGCGACGTCGTACACAAAGCCAACCGGGCGGAATTTCGATTGAGCGACGGCGATCGGATCGAAATCCTTTCGCCCATGCAGGGAGGCTAGCATGTTCGACCTTCTCGAAGCGGTACTGCCTTCGCGCCTGCTGCTCGGCACCGCCCAGTATCCTTCGCCGGCCATCCTGGCCGATGCGGTCAGGGCGTCGGGCGCCTCGGTGGTGACGGTTTCGCTGCGTCGTGAAATGGCTGGCGGCAGGGGCGGCGAAAAATTCTGGTCGCTGGTCAACTCGCTCGGCGTGAGGATCCTGCCCAACACCGCCGGCTGTCACTCCGTGAAGGAAGCCGTCACGACCGCGAAGATGGCGCGCGAGGTTTTTGGCACGTCCTGGATCAAGCTAGAGGTGATCGGCAACCATGACACGCTCCAGCCGGACGTGTTCAGCCTGGTCAAAGCCGCCCGCATCCTGTGCGAAGACGGTTTCACGGTGTTCCCCTATACCACCGACGATCTCGTCGTCGCCGAGCGGCTGCTGGGCGCAGGCTGCAAGGTCCTCATGCCGTGGTGCGCGCCGATCGGCTCGGCCCTCGGACCGGTCAACATCATGGCGCTGCGCTCGATGCGCGGGCATTTCCCCGACGTGCCGCTGATCGTCGATGCGGGGCTCGGGCGGCCATCGCATGCGGCAACCGTCATGGAACTCGGCTTCGACGCCGTGTTGCTGAACACGGCGGTCGCCAAGGCGGCCGATCCGGTCGGCATGGCGCGCGCTTTCAGCAAGGCGGTCGACGCCGGCCGCGAAGCCTTCGGCTCGGGATTGCTCGAGCCGCGCGATGTCGCCGTACCGTCGACGCCGACAATCGGCAGGGCGGTTTTTTCATGAAGCTCGATCCCTTCTACCTGATCGTCGACAGCGCTGCCTGGATCGAGCGGCTGGTGCCGCTTGGTGTCAGGCTCGTGCAACTGCGCATCAAGGACATGGACGAGGGCGAGCTGCGCGTGGAGATCCGCAAGGCAAGGGCCTTGTGCGCCCGACACCAATGCCAACTCATCATCAACGATCATTGGCGGCTGGCGATCGAGGAGCGCTGCGATTTCGTCCATCTCGGCCAGGAGGATCTGCAAACTGCTGACCTTCCGGCAATACAGGCGGCCGGCGTCAGGCTCGGACTGAGCACGCATGATGATGCCGAACTGGAAACGGCCGTTGCGGCGAAGCCGCACTACGTCGCGCTCGGCCCGGTCTACCCCACCATCCTGAAGAAAATGAAATGGGCGCCGCAGGGGCTGGAACGGATCCGTGCGTGGAAGGAACGGGTCGCGCCTCTCCCGCTGGTCGCTATCGGCGGCCTCAACCCCGAGCGGCTCGATGGCGTTTTCGGAGCTGGCGCCGACAGCGCGGCGGTGGTCACGGACATAACGCTGAATTCCGATCCCGAAGCGCGCACCAGAGAATGGATCGAAAAGACGGATCAATGGCGCTGAACCGGGACCTGCATGTGCTTGTCGTCGGCGGATCGGATTCCAGCGGTGGTGCCGGGATTGCACGCGATATCGAGACGGTCTCTTCGATTGGCCTGCGGACCTGTCTTGCCGTTACCGCGGTGACGGTGCAGACGCATGGCGCCGTAAAGGGCATCCTTCATCTGCAACCTGGCCTGGTCGCCGATCAGATGCGAGCAGCGTTGCAGGCCAACGAGGTAGCTGCCATCAAGATCGGCATGCTCGCAACGGTGCCGACCATCGCCGCCGTTGCCGCCGTGCTGAGCGAAAATCCGCAGATACCGGCGATCCTCGATCCGGTGCTGGCTTCCTCGTCAGGCAGGCCGCTGGTGGAACCGAATGCCGTCGACGTCATGAAGCGTGATCTCATGCCGCTTTGCCGCCTGGTCACGCCGAACCTTGTTGAACTGGCGGTGCTGACCGGTTCGGAATTGGCCGTGAACGATGAAGACATGCTGCGGCAGGGAAGGCGATTGCTTGCGGCCGGGTCGCGGGCGCTGGTGCTGAAGGGCGGTCATGCGGCGGGGGCAAGATCAACAGACATCCTGTTGAGTTCCGACCGGGAACCAGTTCGCTTCGAAATGCCTCGCCTTACCGCGTCGATGCGCGGGACGGGCTGTATGCTGGCCAGCGCCATCGCCGCGCATCTGGCCGAGGCGAAGTCGCTTGAGGACAGTGTGCACGAAGCCAAGCAGCGTGTCTTCGAGAAGCTCATGGAGGCTTCAGCCTGACTCCGGCGCACAAAGGAATTCCTGATTGGTGGCGCTTGGGAAGCGCGTTCATTCGTCAGGGTCGCTCGGCTCTTTCGCAATGTCGCAAACAGGCTTCAATCTCCCTACCGCTCCGCCCTATAGTCCGCCCGCTTTACCAATTTGGAGTCGCGGGCCATGGCAGAGTTTCCGAAAAAGGCGAAGGTCGTCATCGTCGGTCTTGGCGGTATCGTCGGCGCGTCGGTCGCCCATCATCTGATCGAGCGCGGTTGGGACGACATCGTCGGCATCGACAAGTCGGGCATCCCGACCGATATCGGCTCGACGGCGCATGCTTCCGATTTCTGCTACACGACCAGCCACGATTTCCTCTCGTGCTGGACCACGCTCTATTCCATCGATTTCTACGAGAAGATGGGCCATTACGCCCGCATCGGCGGCCTCGAAGTCGCGCGTGTCGGCGACGATGGGCGAATGGACGAGATCAAGCGCAAGATCGCTTCGGCAAAAGCCTTCGGCACACGTGCCCGCCTGATCGAGCCGGCCGAGATCAAGGAGAAGTTCCCGCTGATCGAGGAGCATCTGGTGCAGGGCGGCCTTTGGGACCCCGACGCCGGCCTCGTCATCCCGCGCTCGCAGACAGTGGCCGGCAAGCTGGTCGACCAGGGTGTTGCCTCCGGCAAGCTCCAGGCTTTCGCGAATACGTCGGCCAGGGAGTTGATCGTCGAGAATGGCCGCATCAAGGGCGTGGTAACCGAGCGCGGCACGGTCGAGGCCGACTATGTGGTCGTCTGCACCGGCATATGGGGCCGTTTAACCGCGGCACTGGTCGGCGAGGACCTGCCGGTCATGCCGATCGACCATCCGCTGACCTTCTTCGGCCCCTATAACGAGTTCGCCGGCACCGGCAAGGAGATCGGCTGGCCGCTGCTGCGCGACCAGGGCAACTCCGCCTATATGCGCGACACCGGCGACCCCAAGACCGCCGAGGGCGGGCAGATCGAGTGGGGCTACTACGAAGAAACCAATCCGCGCCTTTGCCATCCGCGCGACCTGCTCGAGAAGGACCAGGCGCGGCTCTCGCCCTCGCAGCGCGACCTCGACATGGAACAGATCATGGCGCCGCTGGAGCGCGCCATGGAGCTGACGCCGATCCTCGGCGAGCTCGGCTACAATGAGGGGCATTCGTTCAACGGCCTGCTGCAGGTCACCACCGATGGCGGCCCATCCATGGGCGAGAGCCAGAAGGTGAGGGGGCTGTGGTACGCCGTCGCCATCTGGGTCAAGGACGGCCCCGGCATGGGCAAGCTGATCGCCGACTGGATGACCGACGGCCGCACGTCGATCGACCACCACGCCATCGACTATTCGCGCTTCTACCCGCACCAGACGAAGGAACAGTTCATCTGGGATCGCTGCACCGAGACAGCGATGAAGGTCTACAATCCGGCGGTGCATCCGCGCGAGCCCTTCTCCAAGGGCCGCAACATCCGGCGCTCGCCGTTCTGGGAGCGCGAGAAGGAACTCGGCGGCTACTTCATGGAGCTGGGCGGCTGGGAGCGCGCCCACGGCTACGCCGCCAACGAGCACCTGCTCGAAAAATACGGCAACCGCGTGCCGGTGCGCGAAAACGAGTGGGACAACCGCCATTTCTGGCGCGTCTCCAATGCCGAGCACCTGGCGATGAGCGAGGATTGCGGCATCGTCAACCTCTCGCATTTCTCGATGTACGACGTCGAAGGCCCGGACCATGTCGCGTTGCTGGAGTGGCTCTGCGCGGCCAAGATCGGCGGCGACAACAATATCGGCAAGGGCATCTACACCCACTTCCTCGACGAGGAGGGCATGGTGCGGGCGGACTTCACGGTGATCCGCATGGCCGACCGCTGCCGGGTGATCGACGGCGCCGACGCCGGGCCGCGCGACTTCCGCTACATGCAACGCACCGCGCAGGACAAAGGTTTCGATGTCACCATCACCGACGTGACCGAGAAATACGCCACTATCGGCATCTGGGGGCCGAATGCGCGCACCACACTGCAGAAGGTGGTCGAGAATCCGGATGGGCTGACGCAAGAGAATTTCCCCTTCGCCGCGATCAAGCCGATCCGGATCGGCGGCAAGGACGTCACGGCCTTCCGCATCTCCTATGTCGGCGAGCAGGGCTGGGAACTGCATATGCGCTACGAGGACGGGCTTGCCGTCTGGGACGCACTGCGCTCCACCGGCGTCATGCCGTTCGGCGTCGAGACCTATGCCAACACGCGCCGGATGGAGAAGAGCCTGCGGCTGCAGAATGCCGATCTCTTGACCGAGTACAATCTGCTCGAGGCCGATCTTGCCCGTCCGAAGGTCAAGGAGAACGACTTCTGCGGCAAGGCCAAGCATTTGGAATATCGCGCCCGCGAGCATCAGTCTGCGATGCTCTGCACGCTGGTGATGACCGGGAACACCGATTCCAAGGGGGTCGCGCGCTACCCGGTCGGCATCATGCCGGTGCAGGATCCCGCGACTGGAGAGACGCTGGTCGACGAGCTCGGCCGCCGCTCCTTCACCACTTCGGTCGCCTACGGCCCGACCATCGGCAAGAACATCGCGCTTGCCTATCTCCCCTGGGCCTACTGCCAGGAAGGCCGCAAGCTGCAAGTGGAGTATTTCGGCGAGACCTATCCGGTTGAAGTCGCCGGCGTCGGCTACAAGCCGCTCTACGATCCGGACAACCTCAAGCCGCGCAGCTAAGCGCGCGTTTGTCTGGATTGGCAAAGGCCCGGTCGACGCCGGGCCTTTTTACTTTGTTCATGCCGGATTATCGCTTACCGTTGCGTCATGTCCGCTTCTCGTCGAACAGGGCATTGGCTTTCGGGCGCCGCTGCGCTGGCGCTGCTCCTCGGCCTGACCGCGCGATCGACGGCGATAGAGCCGGTCGATGTCGAGCTGGTGCTGGCGGTCGATGTTTCGCTCTCCATGTCGCCGGCCGAGCTCGAGATCCAGCGCCATGGCTATGCGGCGGCTCTGACGCATGACAATGTGCTCAAGGCCATCGCCGACGGCGTGTATGGCAAGATCGCGGTTACCTATGTCGAGTGGGCCGGCACCAAATGGCAGCGGGTCGTCGTGCCGTGGACGGTGATCGCCAATCGCGCCGATGCCGAACGGGTCGTCGCGCAGATGAACGCGCGTCCGCCGGACAGCGCGCGACGCACCTCCATCTCCGGCGCACTGGCCTTCGGCAGCGACCTTTTCGCCGAAAGCGGCTTTCAGGGCACCAAGCGTGTCATCGACGTTTCGGGCGACGGACCCAACAATCAGGGCGCGCCGGTCGATATCACGCGCGACGAGGTGGTGAGGCAGGGCATCACCATCAACGGGCTGCCGCTGATGACGCGCGGCGGGTTCAGCGGCGCCTTCGACGTCGACAATCTCGACCGCTACTACAGCGACTGCGTCATCGGCGGGCCGGGCGCCTTCATGATCCCGGTCAACGACTGGACGCAATTCCCGGAAGCGATCCGCCGCAAGCTGGTGCTCGAGCTTGCCGGTCCTGCCTCGCCGCAACGGGCGGCGGAAGAGGCGGGCCACCCGCCGGTCGTGCTCGCCGACGACAGGCCGGCCGCCGATTGCCTGGCCGGCGAGAAGATGTGGCGCAACCGCGGCTGGATGCTGGACAGCCACTAACTACCGGCGATAGTCGACCAGAGCGGCGGCCGTGGACTTGCTTCCTCGTGCGGCACGATGGCAAAATGTGATGGGGCCGGCGCCATCGCGCAACGCGATCAAATGAGGAACATCACATGATCGTTTGGTCATCCTGACGGCACTTGCGTCGACAATATTTGCCGGCAGCGCCAGCGCCCAGTTCTACGGCGAGGCAGCCTGCGTGCTATTCGAGCATGCAAACTTCCGCGGACGTTCGCTTGAAATGGGTCCTGACGACGCCGTGAATTTCCGGGGCGGGTTCTGGAACGACCGCGTCTCCTCGGTGCTTGTGCGCCGGGGCTGTACGCTGGTCGCTTATGAGCACGCAGGGATGCGCGGCCGTTCGATCGAGCTCGACCGCCGGGTCCGCGATTTTGGAGGTTCCGGCTGGAACGACCGCATCTCATCGGCCCAGTGCTATTGCGACCAGTATTGAACACCGACGCCGTCCCGCGAATGGCCGCGACCGGTTGAGTGTGCAAGCTCTCAACGGGTTCCCGAGCGCGGATTGGACCATCGTCCATGACCGGTCCTGCTTCATTGACAAGCCTTTGGGGCTCTGTGAGACAATTTCTTCTCACCACATAAAGGGGAACCTCAATGAACAGGACCAGCATTTTTGCGGCAGCTCTTTCGGCCGCCGTCGGATTGTCGGCGCCAGCCATGGCCGTAACGTCCCTCACCATCGGCATCAGCGGCTGGACCGGCTTCGCGCCGCTGACGCTTGCCAAGCAGGCCGGGCTTTTCGAGAAACATGGGCTGGACGTCACACTGAAGAAGGTTCCGCAGGCGAGCCGTCCGCTGGCGATCGCCAGCGGCGACCTGCAATGCGCGGCGACCACGGTCGAGACCTGGATGGTGTGGAACGCCAGCGGCGTCGCCACCAAGCAGATCTTCCAGCTCGATAAATCCTACGGCGCCGACGGCATCGTCGTGCGCAACGACATCAAGACGGTCGCCGACCTCAAGGGCAAGAACGTCGCGTCCTCCGCGCCGGGCACGTCGCCCTATTTCCTGCTCGCCTGGGTGCTCAACAAGAACGGCATGTCGACCAAGGACGTGACGGTCGTCAATCTGGAGCCTGACGCGGCGGCGCAGGCCTTCCTGGCCGGCCAGAACGATGCCGCCGTCACCTATGAGCCCTTCATTTCGGCTGTGCGCGACAAGGCCGACCAAGGCCACATCCTGGCGACCACCGTGCGCGACAAGGCCGACCAAGGCCACATCCTGGCGACCACGCTCGACTATCCGATGGTGATGGACACTGTCGGCTGCACGCCGGACTTCCTCAAGGCCAATCCGGACGCCGCCAAGGCGCTGGCCGACAGCTATTTCGACGCCCTCGACATGATCAAGAAGGATCCGCAGAAATCCTACGAGATCATGGGCGCCGACGTGAAACAGTCGGCCAAGGAGTTCGAAGACTCGGCCAAATACCTGAAATGGGCCGATCGCGAGGAGAACAAGCAGTTCTTCACCAAGGAGTTCCAGGATTTTTCCAAGACCGCGGCGGAGCTCTTGCTGCAGATGGGGCTGATCAAGGAAGCGCCCGACGTGACCACGCTCGCCGACACCAGCGCGCTGGCCAACTGATCGCGCGTCCTCCGATCGACGGCGGCGACAAGCCGCCGTTTTCCCTCCTCAAGGAAGTGCCTGATGCTGCGTCCCTTGCATCCCGTCCCGCCGGGCACTCGAACCGTGCTCGGCATCGCCTTCTTCGCGCTCTTCGTGGCGTTCTGGGCGTGGATCACGCTGGGCGGCCATGTGAACCGGATCTTCCTCGCCGACCCGCTGTCGATGTTGAAGGACGGCTGGCGGCTGCTTGTCGAGGACCGTTTCTGGCTCGACATCCTGATCACCATCTGGCGTGTCTTCGGCGGCTTCGTGCTGGCCTCGATCGTCGCCGTGCCGATCGGCATCGCCATGGGCGCCTGGAAGCCCGTCGAGGCGTTCCTCGAGCCGTTCGTGTCCTTCGCCCGCTACCTGCCGGCGTCCGCCTTCATACCGCTGCTCATCCTGTGGGCCGGTATCGGTGAGCTCGAAAAGCTCCTTGTGATCTTCGTCGGCTCGGTCTTCCAGATCATCCTGATCATTGCGGTCAAGGTCGGCAGCACTCGTCGCGACCTTGTCGAGGCGGCCTATACGCTAGGCGCGACGGATAACGGCATCGTCAAGCGGGTGATCATGCCGGCCAATGCGCCCGAGATCGCCGAGACGCTGCGGCTGGTGCTCGGCTGGGCCTGGACTTATGTCATCGTCGCCGAACTGATCGGCTCTTCGTCCGGCATCGGCTACATGATCATCAACAGCCAGTCGCGGCTGGCAACCGGACAGATCATCTTCGGCATCATCGTCATCGGCCTGATCGGGTTATTGTCGGACTTCGCCTTCAAGGCGCTCAACCGCTGGCTCTATCCGTGGAGCCTGGCGTGAGCAAGCTTGTCATCGAAGGCGTTTCGCGGACCTTTGCCGGGGTGAGGGGCGGCCAGCGGGTGCAGGCGTTGCAGCCTGTCGACCTCGCGGTCGCGGCCAATGATTTCATCACCATCCTCGGCCCGTCTGGCTGCGGAAAATCGACCTTGCTCAGGATCGTCGCCGGGCTGGAGGCGCCGAGCACCGGCCGCGTGCTGCTCGACGGCAAGGCCGTCACCCGGCCGGGACCGGATCGCGGCATGGTGTTCCAGTCCTACACGCTGTTTCCCTGGCTGACGGTCGCTGAAAACATCGGCTTCGGCTTGCGCGAGCGGCGCGTGCCCGAGCGCGAGCGCAACGAGATCGTCGCTTCCTATGTCGATCTTGTCGGGCTGAAAGGCTTCGAGAACCATTGGCCGAAGCAGCTTTCGGGCGGCATGCAGCAACGCACCGCGATTGCGCGCGCTCTGGCCAACGACCCCGCGATCCTGCTGCTCGACGAGCCGTTCGGCGCGCTGGACAACCAGACGCGCGGGCTGATGCAGGAGTTGCTGCTCGGCATCTGGGAGCGACGCAAGAAGACGGTGCTGTTCGTCACCCACGACATCGAGGAGGCGATCTTCATGGCCTCGCGCGTGATCGTGATGAGCGCGCGCCCCGGCCGCATCAAATCCGACGTGCCGGTCGACCTGCCGCACCCGCGCCACTACACGCTGAAGACCAGCCCAGAATTTTCTAGGCTGAAGGCGCAATTGACCGAAGATATCCGCATCGAAGCGATGCGGACCGCGCAGACGCAGTCCGCTTAGGTTCCGGCGCTATTGCTCAGGCTGCCAGCAACTGCTTGCGGTCGACGCGTTCCTGCTGCGGCGAGCGCGCATAAAGCTCGCGGTAGCATTTGGAGAAGTGCGAGGCCGAGACGAAACCGCAGGCCACCGCCACTTCGACCACCGGCATCGACGACTGGATGAGCAGGTGCCTCGCGCGGTCGAGCCGGATCTCCAGATAGTAGCGGGCGGGGGAGCGGCCCATCTCGGTGCGGAACAGGCGCTCGATCTGCCGGCGCGACAGGTCGACATGGTCGGCGATCTCGATCAGCGACAGAGGCTCGGAGAGGTTCGCCTCCATCAACTCGATGATGGTCAGCACCTTGGAATTCTGCACGCCCAGGCGGGCGCGCAACGGCAAGCGCTGGCGGTCGGTCGGGCTGCGCACACGGTCGGTCAGCACCTGCTCGCAGACACGGTTGACGAGGCTTTCGTCGAAATCGTCGCCGATCAGCTTCAGCATCATATCGAGCGCGGCGGTGCCGCCGGCGCAGGTGTAGACGTTCTGGTCGATCTCGAAGAGGTCGGCAAAGACATTGGCTTTCGGGAACGCTTCGGAGAAGCCCGGCAGGTTCTCCCAATGGATGGCGCAGCGCTTGTTGGACAGCAGGCCCGCGGCCGCGAGGATATGGGCGCCGGTGCACAGACCGCCGACCGCGACGCCGCGGTTGTATTCTTCGCGCAGCCAGGCGAAAGCGGACTTGTTATGGTAGCGCTCGACATTGATGCCGCTGCAGACGATCGCCATGTTTGGCCTGTCGGGCCCGGCCATCTTCCTGCGCTCTTCCTCCAGCGAGGTGTTGACGGCGCATTCGACGCCGTTCGAGGCGCGCACCGGCTTGCCATCGATACTGGCCAGCCGCCAGCTATAGGCCTCGTAGCCGAGCATCCGGTTGGCCGAGCGCAGCGGGTCGAGCGCCGTCGCAAAGGCGATCATGGTGAAATCGGGTATGAGGAAGAATACAAACGATCTCTTGATCGGATGCTTTACGGCATTCACGGGGAAACCTCAAACCTCACGCAGCCATGACGCGAACAGAATGTCGCGAACAGCATAGCGTCATCAGGAAATACCATTCTTGTCAATCGGGTAGACGGCTAAGTGAAGATTAAATTTGCGACACGGGTCGCAAATGGGCAATTGGTCCGAGGCTGGCCTCTCCATCTATGCAACGAAAGCCCGATGAAAATGAAAACGCCGCCGCGGCAAGGCCGGGGCGGCGTCGAATTTCCTTCAGCGCGACGGCAACCAGGTGCCGTTCGAAAACCGCTGTCTCAGGCAACGAAGCCGAGGCGAGCAGCAGCCATGGCGCCGGTCTGGCCGGGCATGGTCTTGGCGAGACGCTGACGCTCGAGAGCGGTGGTCAGGTTCATTTCGCGGCGGGTGAACAGTCGGGCAAAGAGCTTCATCATCATCTCCATTTGGTTGCTCAGACGGGTCGCCTTCGCTTAATGGAGTGGGGCAGCTCGTTTTTGCTGGATGTGATATAGACTTGCTTCAGCCAAAACTAAATCGCAAAAACGAAGCACTTGATATGAAAAGCGACACGGATTGCGACATATTTGGGCAAAATGCCCGAAATTTACTATTATTTACAATGCGTTAAATGAAAAGCTATCGTGCTATGCGAGTGGTTCATATGCGTCATGCGCCACCAGCATGGCTGAAAAAATCGTTTGAGTGCAAACAAAAAGACCTGCCGGTCTGACGCCACGGCAGGCCTTCAGCACTCAATACACACTTGGTTACTTCGCTCCGGCCCAGGTTCCGACGCCGAGGCGCACACCGCTCTTGGCATCGGCGGCTTCCGGCCAGCCGATATCCTTCTGCAGTTCGATCGGCAGCGCATGGATTGCGCGTTCGGTCTGGTAGCGGGCGCGGGCCGCGCTGAATTCGGTCGCGAACCGACCGATGGACGACAGGATAGACATTCTCTTTCTCCTCTATGCGGGCAGGGAGGCGCCCGGTAATGCGTTACGTCAGGTCTGTTTCAGCTTCATTTCATGTCGATTGCAGGTCTGTGTCGTGGTCGTTCGATAGCTGCTTTTGGCAGCATCCTGCATCGATCGAGTTGACTATGCGCTTGAAGTGATGTTCAATCAAACGAAATGGGATGATCGTTTGCATCAGAAAAATTGAAGGCAAGCCCCTATGAACGCGCCACTCAACCATCCTCTGCCGCTGCTCGATCTCGACGTCCTGCGCACTTTCGTGGCGATCGCCGAAACCGGCAGCTTCACCACCGCCGCCAATGCGGTGTTCCGCACGCCATCGGCCGTCTCCATGCAGATCAAGAAGCTGGAAGACATTCTCGGCCGCTCCGTCTTCGCGCGCGACGCGCGCTCGGTGACGCTGACCACGGACGGCGAAATGCTGCTCGGCTATGCCCGCCGGCTGTTGTCGATCAACCGCGAGGTGGTGTCGAAGTTCATCATTCCCGACATTGTCGGCGTGGTGCGGCTGGGTTCCCCGGACGATTATGGCGAGCGCGTGCTGCCGCATGTGCTGAAGCGCTTCGCGCAGTCGCATCCGTCGATCGCCGTCGACGTCACCATCGACCAGAGCATCAATCTGCGCCGCCGCATGGACGACCGCGCGCTCGACATCACGCTGCTCACCAACTCCTACAAGACCAGCGCGCTCGGCGCCGAGGTGCTTTTAACCGAACCGATCGTCTGGGCCGGCGCCAAGGGCGGCTGCGCGCATCTGCGCGAACCGCTGCCGGTGTCGCTGTGGGAAGAAGGCTGCGCCTGGCGGGCCGGCGCCCTGGAAGCGCTCGGCCGCGAGGGCCGCAACTACCGCATCGCCTATATGAGCGCCCACACGGCCGGCCAGCGCGCCGCGATCATGGCCGATCTTGCCGTCGCGCCGCTGCCGAAGTCCTTCCTCGGCGACGAGATGGTGGAGCTCAGCCAGAAGGACGGCATGCCCGACATCGGCACCTACAATCTCGCCATGGTGGTGGCGCCGGACGCCAGCGCGCCGGTCAAGGCCGTTGCCGACCACATCCGCGCGACGTTCGAACTGTTCCGCGAAGCCGGCAAGTTCTGAGCTATTCCGCCGCCGGTGCGGTGCTGGCTGCGATCGTGGCTTTTGTCCTGCGCCGTGCACGGGCGCGCCGTGATGTCGGCTCACTGGTGAGGAAGTTGACGATGCTGTCACGCGCGCGGCGCGCTTCCGGCATCTCGATCAGCGGCCAGACGTGGAACATGCCTTCCTCGTAGACCACATCGACCTCGACGCCGGCGGCGCGCGCCCTTTCGGCGAAGATCAGATTGTCGGGGCTGAGCAGGTCGCGCGAGCCTGTGAGCAGCAGCGTTTTCGGCAGCACGGAGAGATCGCCGTAGAGCGGGCTGATGTGCCAGTCGGCGCGGTCGATGCCGGCGCTGTAGAGCCGGATCGCCTCGAGCCCGCCGGGAATGCCGAGCCAGGGGTCGTTGCGCTCCGCCTCGAACACCTCCGGATTGGACAGCGACATATCGAGGCCGGGCGAGATCAGCACATGGCGCGACGGTGTGGGAAGGCCTTCCTCGGCGGCCATCATGGTGAGTACCACGGCCATGTTGCCGCCGGCGGAATCGCCCATGAAGACGATATTCTCGGCATCGGTTTCTTCCAGCATGCGTCGGTAGACGTCGCCAACCATGCCGAACATGTCATGGAAATTGTGCTCCGGCGCGATCGGATAGATCGGCACGGTGACGCCGAAACCCAGCCGCTCCGCCATCTCGGCGATCAGCACCCAGTGATAGGAAGTGATCTGAAAGACGAATGCGCCGCCATGCATATAGAGGATGCGCCGGCGCTCGCCGGGTTTCGGCGCGATCTCATAGACGGGAAAACCGTCGACGCTGGTCTCGGCGATGTCGAGCCGCGCCTTCAGAAGGGCCGGCGGATGATAGTCTTCGGTCTTGCGGGCGTAGGCGATCCAGCGCTGCAGATTCTCAGGACTGGAGAAGGCCTTCTTGCGGCTGTGCCTGAGAATGAACGAGACAACGTGGCTTTTCAAACTGGGCATGCGGATACACGGACTTTGGCAGAGCCGACTAAGAGAATTCCCCCACTAGACGAAGATCGTAGCTCAGTTAAAAATGTCAAGGCGCGCCATGGGCACATCGGCGTGATGCGACGCCCGATTCGATGGCAGGCGCGCGTCACCGTCGCCCCGGCAGCAGCGCGGCGCGCAGCTTGTTGTCGCCGGTCACCGAGGCCGCTTGCCGGCCCCGGCGTTTGCCGAGCAGCTTGCATTTGTCGGCGAAGGTCATCAGCGCGGCGTGCCGAGCAGCAGCTTGTGAAGAGCTGCCTGCGGGTCGCTCGGCGGCGAAGCCGGCCAGCCGATATCCTTCTGGACATGCGCCGGCAGGTCGTTGAGCGCACGGATCGCCTTGCTCCGGGCATGGGCCTGCCTGATGGACACGCCGAAGCGGCCTAGGTTATCGAACATCGACATTTTCATCTCCCTTGAAGAGCGGCGGCCGAGGACTATCCCGGGCCGCCGTTCGATGGGCCGTTAAATGTCTCACGTGTGTATCGGATGGATTTCGCGAAAACAGCGTTTCGGTTTCCGGCTCGGCGGATCCGGAAACATTTGTATGCAAATGAAATCCAAATGCAGGTCGGTAAGAAGCAGGCCTATTCGCGGCCGCGGCGTGCCGCGCGCTCCTCGCGTGAGCGCCGACGCGGGGTGGCGTCGCCCGCGGCGCCGTCCTCGCCGACCGTTTTGCGCGGCGGCAGCTTCACCGCGGCGGCCAGTTTTGGGAACGGGTCGACCTTGTTCGGCAGCGCCATGGCGTAGACGAAGTGCTCCTGGAATTTTGGTTCCAGCGCGGTCTCGATCTTCTCGATCCGGCTCACCGTCTCCTCGATCTCGCGACGATAGCCGCGATTGAGGAGCGCCATGCGCGCGCCGGCGCCGGCGGCATTGCCGACGGCCGAGACCTTGTCGAGGTCGCAGTCGGGGATCAGGCCCAGCACCATGGCGTATTTCGGATCGATGAAGGAGCCGAAGGCACCGGCGAAATGGATGCGGTCGACATGGTCGGTGTGCTGCTTTTCCATCAAAAGCTTGGTGCCGGCATAGAGCGCCGCCTTGGCAAGCTGGATGGCGCGCACGTCATTCTGGGTGATGGTGATCTTCGGCTCGCCGTCCTTCAGCACGTAGGAGAAGGTGCGGCCATTGGCGACGATGCGCGGCGAGCGCGCGGCCAGCGAACCATCGACGACGCCATCTTCCGAGATGATGCCGACGAGATACATCTCGGCCACCACTTCGATGATGCCGGAGCCGCAAATGCCGGTGACGCCGGTCGCCTGCACGCTTTCGGCGAAGCCCGGCTGATCGGACCAGAGCTCCGAGCCGATGACGCGGTAGCGCGGCTCGAGCGTTTCGGGATCGATGCGCACGCGCTCGATGGCGCCGGGGGCGGCGCGCTGGCCGCCGGAAATCTCAGCGCCCTCGAAGGCAGGACCAGTGGGCGAGGAGGCGGCCACGACGCGCGTGCTGTTGCCGAGCACGATCTCGGCATTGGTGCCGACATCGACGATCAGCATCATCTCGTCCTGGCGGTGCGGGCCTTCCGAGAGCGTGACCGCGGCGGCATCGGCGCCCACATGGCCGGCGATGCAAGGCAGCATATAGAGGCGCGCGCCCTGGTTCAGCTTCAGGCCGAGGTCGGAGGCCTTGATGCGCACGGCGCCCGAAACGGCCAGTGCGAAAGGCGCGCCGCCGAGCTCGGTCGGATCGATACCGAGAAACAGGTGGTGCATGATCGGATTGCCGACGAACACCGCGTCGAGGATGTCGTTGCGCTGCACATTGCCTTCCGCGCAGACCTTGTCGACGAGGCCGGAGACGGCCTCGCGCACGGCGACCGTCATGCCTTCTCGGCCATCCGGGTTCATCATCACATAGGAGACGCGGCTCATCAGATCCTCGCCGAAGCGGATCTGCGGATTGGACGTGCCGGAGGAGGCGGCGACGCGGCCCGACAGCAGCGACACCAGATGCATGGCAATGGTGGTCGAACCGATGTCGCAGGCGAGGCCATAGGCCTCGTTCTTCAGGCCGGGCCACAGCGCGATGACGCGCGCGATGTCGCTGTCGGCATCCTTGTGGATGGCGGCGGTGGCGGTCCAGTTGCCCTTGCGCAGGATGCCCTGCACCTGCGGCAGCAGATAGAAGTCGAATTCGAGGTTCTTGAAGCCCCAATCCTTCATCAAGGCGATCTTGAGCCGATCGAGATCGCCGAGCGGCTTGTGCATGTCGGGTTCTTCGATCTCGACATAGCACATGCGGATCGCCGTATCGCGGGCGATGACCCTGGTGTCGGCGTCCTTGCGGATGGTCTGGGCGTTGATGACCGTGTCCTGCGGCACGTCGATGACGAGATCGCCGAGGATCTGCGCCGAGCAGGAGAGGCGACGGCGTTCCGGCAGGCCGCGCACGCGCTCATAGCGCTCTTCCTTGGCGCCCTTGGACGAGATGTGGTCGTTGGACGAGACGATCTTGTGCTTGGCGAAATTGCCTTCCTGCACCTCGATCTGGCAGCGCCCGCAGGTGGCGCGGCCGCCGCACACGCTCTCGACATAGACGCCGAGCTGGCGCGCGGCATCAAGCACCGGCGTTCCAAGAGGGAACCGCCCGCGCTTGCCTGACGGCATGAACAGCACGAGCGGGTCGGTTATGTTCGGGGGAGGGTTCATATGCGAATACCTCCCTCTGTCGAAAAAGTCACAATCTTTACCTTACGCCCTCGCCATGCGGGCCTCTCGGCCGCCGCGACGCCGCCCGCCATTGCCGCCGCCTTCGCCTGGAGTGTTAACCGCTGTTGGCGCCGCGACCGCATAGCCGCCTTCAGCCGGCTTGTAGTCTTTGTAGGTGCGAATCCAGGTGGTGCAGTTCTCGTCGGTGCCGTTGAGCACGTTGGCGCCGCGCACGGCCTCCATCTCCTGCGGGCGGACCGGGTTCATGATGGCGCTCGTCATGCCGGCGCCGATCACCATCGGGATGAAGGAGGCGTTGATGCCGTGGCGATGCGGCAGGCCGAAGGAGATGTTGGAGAGGCCGCAAGTGGTGTTGACCTTGAGCTCTTCGCGCAGGCGGCGCAGCAACGCGAACACTTGGCGGCCGGCATCGCCCAGCGCGCCGATCGGCATTACCAGCGGATCGACGACGACGTCATGCGCGGGAATACCGTGGTCGGCGCAGCGCTCGACGATCTTCTTGGCGACGGCGAAGCGGACGTCCGGATCCATCGAGATGCCGGTCTCGTCGTTGGAGATGGCGACGACCGGGACGTTGTATTTCTTGACCAGCGGCAGGATGGCCTCGAGCTTCTCTTCCTCGCCGGTAACGGAGTTGACCAGCGGGCGGCCCTTGGCGACCTTGAGCGCCGCCTCGATCGCGGCGGTCACCGAGGAGTCGATCGACAGCGGCAGGTCGACCAGGCCCTGCACGATCTCTAGCGTCTGCACCAGCAGTGCCGGCTCGGTGGCATTGGGATCGACAGCGGTGACGCCGGCATTGACGTCGAGCATGGTGGCGCCGCAGGCGGCCTGCTCCAGCGCATCCTTGATGACGGTCTCGAAGTTGCCGGCCACCATCTCGGCGGCAAGCTTCTTGCGGCCGGTCGGGTTGATGCGCTCGCCGATCACGCAGAAGGGCTGATCGAAGCCGATGACGATTTCTCGGGTCGCCGAGGCGACGATGGTGCGGGTCATGAAATCTCTCCGTCGGGATATAAAGAGTTCTTTATATCGTTATCTGATTTCGTTCAAGTGAATGGTTGCAGGCTGCGCTTTTCAGTGCGCGATCTTCACCATGTCCACCTGGGTTTCGGTAATCTCGTCATGCAGCAGGTGGTCGAGCCGGTCGGCAACCATCTGGTCGTCGCGGCGCATCTCCCGCTTCCAGGGCTGGCGGCCTTTCAGCACGCCCGATTCATCGACGATCTCGGCCACATATTCCTCCTGGCGGTAGGCCATCACATGGACGCCGGCGACGCCCGGGATTTCCTTCACCTCGTTGATGATGTCGATGCAGAGCTGCTTGCCTTCCCTCTTCTGGTCCTGCGCGCCCTCAAGGCGCTTGATGATCGCATCGGGAATATGGATGCCCGGCACGTTGGAGCGGATCCATTTCGCGGTCTTGGCGGAAGCGAGCGGCCCGACGCCGCACAGGACGAAGACCTTCTCGGTGTGGCCGAGATCGCGCGCCTTCTGCATGAAGGTTTTGAACATCGGCACGTCGAAGCAATACTGCGTCTGCACGAACTGCGCGCCAGCGGCGATCTTCTTGCCGAGATGGATCGGGCGGAAATCGAAAGGCGGCGCGAAGGGATTGACGGCGGCACCGAGGAAGACCTGCGGCGGCGTCGTCAGCTTGCGGCCGGACAGGAACTTGCCGTTGTCGCGCATGATGCGGATGGTTTCGAGCAACGACATGGAATCGAGGTCGAACACCGGCTTGGCGCCAGGCTGGTCGCCGGCCTGCACGCCGTCGCCGGTGAGGCAGAGCATATTGGCCACGCCCATCGCCGCACCGCCCAGCACGTCGCCCTGGATGGCGATGCGGTTCTTGTCGCGGCAGGCGATCTGCATGATCGGGGCATAGCCCATGCGGGTGAGCAATGCGCAGATGCCGACCGAGGACATGTGGCAGTTGGCGCCGGACGCATCGACCGCATTGATGGCGTCGACCCAGCCATCGAAGATCTTGGCGCGGTTGTAGACGTCTTCCGGGTCGGCGCTATCGGGCGGGTTGAGCTCGGTCGTCACCGCGAACTCGCCGCGGCGCAGCACGCGCTCCAGCCGGCCGCGCGAAGTGTGTCCGGGCAGGGGATCGAGCGGCAGGTGGATGCCGGCCGGGTTCTCGTCGCGCTGGCGGGCGCTCATGCTGAAGCTCCGGGGTTCTGCGGGTTCTGGGCGGCTTCACGCGCCGCGGCCGCCTGCGCGGTCACTCGCAGCCAGGCCGAGGTTTCGCGCAGCGACTGGTCGACAGGCTTCTGCACGGTGAGGATCCTGTCGCCGTGCTGCATGTTGCGCGAGCCTTCCCAGGCCTTGACCCAGACGCAGGGCATGTCCGGTTCGACCTCGCAATTGCCGTTGGCGCGCACGCCGCCGCACGGGCCGTTGCGCAGCTGCTTCGGGCAGTTCATCGGGCACGACATGCCGGTGGAGGAGAGGATGCACTGGCCGCACATGCGGCAGTCGAACATGAAGCCCTTGACCCGCTTCTCGACGAATTTCACCGGCGCTTCGACACGGCCGTAGCCGATGCCCTTCCACAGAGGATGCAAGAGCAGGAAGACGTCGGCGAACCTGCTGTAGAACCATTCGAGCAATCGCGAGTGCCGGATAGACCACAATCTCACGGCAAAAGTGCGCTGGACGCGCCGCTGCGGCGACACGTCGGCAGGCTTGTAGTCGGACTTCGGCGCTGCCTTCTTGACCAATGTGGCCTGGGTAACTGTCGGCTGCTTCTCAGACATTTTCTTTCCCGCCAGCCTTGACCAGAGCGACCAGCCGCTCGCGGTCATATTTCGCATCGAGTTGCTGGTAGGCCTTCTCGACCTCGGCCTCGATGTCGTCGCCGACCGGAACCGGATCGGCCTTGCGCCATTCGGCCAGATAGTCGTCGGTGCCGCCGGCGCCGGTGCGCATGGCGCACATGTCGATTGCCTCGGTGAAGCGCAACGGCAATTCGCGCTTGGCGTTCTGCCGGCCCTTCTTGACGATGACCTGTGCAGGGATGTCGCGCCAATAGACGACGATCAGATCGGCCATGAAATCTCACTCCTCGATGTTTGGAGCATTGCCGCATGCGCCCTTGGGCCGCTTGTTATGGGACGACGCGCGCGCCTTCAAAAGCGACGCTGTCGATGACACAAAGCGAACGCTGAAATCCGACGCCGGCTGATCACCAGACGCGCATGGTCAGGCCGGTCCAGAGATAGAACCAGATCGTCGGGTGGAACCACTGCTTCGACGGCAGGCCGGGATCGATCGTCGCGGGCTTTCCGGCAAGCGCATCGTTCACCGCCTCGACGCAGATGTCGCGGGAAAACGCAGCCTGCCGCAGCGCGTAGCTGGCGATGGTGTCGCCAGGTTTCGGCTTGCCGCGCGCCTGTTTCAGCACACCGCCGGTGTCGACGCCGGCATCGACCAGATGCACGGTGGTGCCGAAGTTCCCTCGATCGCCGGAGGCCAGCGCCCAGTAACCGCCGTTCATGCCGCGATATTTCGGGGCGATGCCGGCATGATAGTTGAGCACCGGGCAGGGCATCTTCGCGAGGGTGTCTTTCGACAGCAGCCGGCAGCCGGCGAGCAGCACGACGCCCGGCTTGAGGTTTGCAATTTCTTTGACGCATTCCGGCCCGTTGGCGGACGGGACGTGGATAATCGTCTGGCTTGGGCGAGGCTCTGTCTCGAGCTTCTCCTCGGTAATCAGACGCGCGGCGTGGCTGGCGAAGAACCGCTTGCCGAGCCTGGTCAGCACCATGGTGCCGAGCTGGCCGATGGCCGAGATCCACCCCTGACGGCGGGCACGGCCGAGCAGCAAATGCTTTTTGGATTCAGGCGTTTCGAGGATGGCGCTGACGGGACCGACGCGATCGGCGATGGCGTTGACGATGGCCCAGACATGCGGACCGCCTTCGGTGACGACCACGATCGGTCGCGGACTGGATTCCGACGCTGCCATGGCAAGCACCCGCTCTGAAAACCGGGCGGATGCTATGCGGGGCGGGTTAATCCTTGGTGTGCCGCGACCTTAGTCAGGCATGCGGGCTGTGCTCAGCGCTTGAATTCCATGATGTCGAGCTTCGATTCGTAGTGGGGCGCGGGGAATTCGATGCGCCATTCGGTGGCGCTGTTGCGGAAGGCGTAACCGACCTGGTCGCTTTCGGGGCCGCTGCCATAGGGCTTGGCCTTGTCGTCATTGACCGAAAATGAGCCTAGATAGATGGCGCGCTTCTCACCGTCGTCGAAGAAGCGGCCGGTCGTGCGCTGCGAGCCGCTGATTTTTTGCAGCCGCCAGCCGGAGCCGTCGTCGCTCACCTTGCATTTGAACCAGCCATAGATGACGAGCGGACTCAAGCCGCCGGCCTTGATGGTGCGGCATGTCCAGTTGCCGGTCAGGTGCTTGTCGGAGAAGGCGACCAGCGGCTTGGCGAGCAGCGCATCGAGCTGCTTCACCTCGGCCGGGTCGCCGGCCTTCGCTTCCTCGAGGGCGGCCTTGCGCGTTTCGCCATATTTGTCGAGCCGCGCCTTGTCGGCAGCGGTGATCAGCTTCTGTACCTCGCCATCGGCATGGGCCGGCACGGCGAAGCCGATCAAGCAAAAGGCGGCAAGCAGCAGGCGAGGAGTCATGGACGCGTTTCCCGGATCGGTGGCTGGAACAGCTGTTTTGTCTTCTGGCGCACAACTTACCCGTTCGCGGGCTGCTGTCATCCGTGCTTAACAGCGTGGGAGCGGAAATGGCGGTTTGATCGATGCGTATCTTGCTCACAGGATCGTCCGGCTGGCTGGGCAGCGCGCTCGCGCCGCGTCTGCGCGGCCTTGGCCATGAGGTGATCGGCCTCGACCCGGTTCCGTCTTTAGAAACTCAGGTGCCGGGCTCGATTGCCGATCGCGACCTCGTCATGCGGATTGTCCGCGAGAACGGCATCGAGGCCATCATCCACAGCGGCGCGCTGCACAAGCCGAACATCGAGCACTATGAAAATTCGGACTTCGTCGCGACAAACTTGCAAGGGACAGTCAACCTGCTCGACGCGGCTGTGGCGTCGGACGTTCCGCGTTTCATCTTCACCTCGACGACATCGCTGATGATTTCACAAGCGATCCGCGCTGGCTTCCAGGGCGGCGCGCGTAAGGCCGCCTGGCTGACGGAAGACATGTCGCCGGAGCCGCGCAACATCTATGGCCAGACGAAACTCTCGGCCGAGCATCTTTGCCGGCTCTATCATGTCGAGCATAGGTTGTCGGTGGTGGTGTTGCGGACAGCCCGCTTCTTTCCCGAGGCCGACGACATGGCGCATGCGATTGAGCAGTCGGATGCCAACACCAAGGCCAACGAGCTGCTGTTCAGGCGGTTGACGGTGGAGGATGCGGCGGAGGCCCATATCGCGGCATTGGAGAAAGCGCCGCAGCTTGGTTTCGACCTCTTCATCGTCTCGGCGCCGACACCGTTCCGGCCGCAGGATTGCGCCGAACTGATCGCCGACGCGCCGGTCGTCGTCGCGCGCTGCTTCCCGGATTATCCCAGACTTTATGCGAGGAAGGGCTGGACGATGTTCTCCTCGATCGACCGCGTCTACGACCCGTCACGGGCGAGGCAACGGCTCGGCTTCGTCTGCAAGACGAGTTTTGCCGATGTGCTGGCGGCGCTCGAAGCGGAGGTGTGAAACCCTCAGGCGCTGGCCACCGCCCGCGCAAGTTCACTGGTCAGGTCGCCATAGCCGGTCGAGCGGCGTTCATAGACGAGGCCGAGCATGGCCGCGGCTTTCTCGGCGACCTTGTCGAGCTCCGGATCGTCGGTCTGGGCTAGATAAATCAGCTTCTCGTAGTTGCCGAAATAGTCCTTGATCAGCTCGGGATGCCGGTCGAGGCCGAGCGGCTTGATGAAGAAGGCATCGAACTGGCGGCAGAGGAAGTCGGTCATGTAGAACGACATCATGTCGTCGTCGGCGACCTTCGCATAGGCGTCCATGCCCTGGTAGAAGGCAAAGCAGTGCGGGCCCGCCATGCGCTCGACGCCGTGCTTTTCGATCACGCGGTCGAGAATGCCGCCCGTGCCGCAATCGGCATAGCCGACGAAGATATGCCGATAACCTTCGGCCTTGGCCTTCTCGATCGCCTTGTCCATGGCCGGCGCGATGCGGTCCGGATAGAAGTGGAATTCGGCCGGCAGGCAGGTCAGATCGAGATGGTCGAGGCCGAGCCGCTCCTTGACGGCCAAAACTTCGCGCGCAATCATCCCGCAGGCGATGACGAGCAGCCTGTCTGCTTGATTCGGTTTCGTTTTTTGCGTTTTGACCAAGTCGAGCCGGCTTTCGCTGCGGGGCTAATATCTGTCCAGGGAGACACCGTCCATGAAACTGCTACGCATTGCGCCGATGGCCATCCTTGCCTGCGCGCTTGCCCTCACGGCCTGCGCCAACACCATTCGGGGTGTCGGCAAAGATGTCAAATCGACCGCAAGAGCTGTCAAAGACACTGTCAACTGATCTGCAGCCTCGTCCATCATCTGGGAACAAAAAAGCCGCGCTGCAAGGCGCGGCTTTTTTGGTCCATCCTGATGCCTTGGGTCAGGCCGTAGCGCGGACGTTGTGCTTGCGCTTCATGTAGTCCTTGGCGGTCTCGACCGCCACTGCGGCGTCGCGGCAATAGGCGTCGGCGCCGACGGCCTTGCCGAATTCCTCGTTGAGCGGCGCACCGCCGACCAGCACGACATAGTCGTCGCGGATGCCCTTTTCCTTCATGGTGTCGATGACGACCTTCATGTAGGGCATGGTGGTGGTGAGCAGCGCCGACATGCCGATGATGTCGGGCTGGTGCTGTTCGATGGCATCGAGATATTTCTCGACTGCGTTGTTGATGCCGAGGTCGATGACGTCGAAGCCGGCGCCCTCCATCATCATGCCGACGAGGTTCTTGCCGATGTCGTGGATGTCGCCCTTGACGGTGCCGATCACCATCTTGCCCTGCTTGGGCGCGCCGGTGGCGGCAAGCAGCGGGCGGAGGATCGCCATGCCGGCCTTCATGGCGTTGGCCGAGAGCAGCACTTCCGGCACGAACAGGATGCCGTCGCGGAAATCCTCGCCGACAATGCGCATGCCTTCGACCAGCGCTTCGGTCAGCACGGTATAGGGCTGCCAGCCGCGCTCGAGAAGGATGTTGGTGCCTTCCTCGATCTCTTCCTTCAGCCCGTCATAAAGGTCGTCATGCATCTGCTGCACGAGTTCCTCGTCGGAAAGCTCGGAAAGGATGATCTCGTCGTCGGACATTTTTTCCTCGGGCTCCTTGCTGCTCGGAATGACTGCGGCAGCCTAAAAATCGATGGCCAATACCTAACCCGCGAGGGCAAGGTAGCCATAGCTGATTTGCGACTTCCCGCAAAAGGAAAGCGACTGAAAAGTTGGCGCTTTTCTTGTCGATTTTGCGACAGGCGTTGGCGCTGGCGGGCCGTTTCCAATAGGGTGCATGGCTACGATCCGGCAAGAAGCGGCGGCAAACCGGCCGCGAGCCAATTCAGGCCAATCTATAGGAAGAACGATCATGAGCGATAACGCGGCAGTCGAACAGGAAGCGTCGGGTGGTCGGCGCGGACGCGGCGCCAGCGGCGGCGCGGCGGCCAGGCGCGCGG
>NZ_LPVS01000099.1:0-74264 GCF_014843905.1 Mesorhizobium silamurunense
AAGCCGCGGCCGAGCGTGCGGGCGCCGGCGCCGCTGTTGCGGCGCGCGGCGAGGAAGCCGCGCAGATCGGCCGGCCGCAAGTCGGCGATATCGGAGATGCCGGGCGGTCCGCCGCAGTGTCCGGTCAAAAAATGCAGGAACTGACGGGTGTCGCGCTCATAGGCTTCGACCGTCTCCGGCGACAGCCGGCGCTCGCGCGCCAGCATCTTCAGCCAGCTTTCGCGCGCCGCCTGAAGATCGGGTTTTGCCGGGATGAGGAATTCCTGCATGGCGGCATTTTCCGGCGCGGAGGTTAGGAAGCAGTGAAGAGGCGATCATTGAAATGGCGGCCGGGGAGGGTTAGAGCAAGGCAAAGGAAGTGACGCCGATGTCGAAGCTCCAGAACCCCGTCCAGATGGCCGTGATCGGCGCCGCGCACGGCATCAAGGGCGAATTGCGGGTGAAGACGTTCACCGGCGATCCGCTGGCGCTCGCCGATTATGGGCCGCTCCAAGCCAAGGATGGCCGCACCTTCCAGATCCTCGACATCAGGCCGGCCGGCACGGTGGTGGTGGTGCGCTTCAAGGGCATCAGCGACCGCAACGCCGCCGAAGCGCTTGCCGGCACGGAACTCTTCGTCGATCGTTCGGTGCTGCCGGACGACGGCGAGGAGGACGAGTTCTACCATGCCGACCTCATCGGCCTGGAGGTCAGGGACGACACCGGCGTCATCGGCAGGGTTGTCGCCGTGCACAATTTCGGCGGCGGCGACATCCTCGACGTCACACTCGCCGGCCGCAAGGGGGTGCTCATCCCGTTCACCCAGGCGGCGGTGCCGCATGTGTCGATCGCCGACGGTTATGTCCAGGTCGATCCGCTGGCGGCGGGGTTGCTCGACGACGAGGAGAGCGAGGCGCCGGGCCATTCCGGGTTCGATCCGAAAGGCAGGCCGCGCGGACCGAAGGACGCCGGGGGCAACCGGTGAGCTTTGCCGCCTCGGTGCTGACGCTCTATCCGGAGATGTTTCCGGGCGCTCTCGGCCTGTCGCTGGCGGGCCGGGCGCTGGAGGCCGGCACATGGTCGCTGGAGGCGATCCAGATCCGCGATTTCGCCACCGACAGGCACCGCACCGTCGACGACACGCCGGCCGGCGGCGGCGCTGGCATGGTGATGCGCGCGGATGTGCTGGCCAAGGCTATTGATCACGTTTCGCCGCAAGGCGACGAACGTCCAAGGCTGCTGATGAGCCCGCGTGGGAAACCGCTCACCCAGGCCCGGGTGCGGGCGCTCGCCGCCGGGCCGGGCGCTGTCATCCTGTGCGGCCGCTTCGAAGGCGTCGACCAGCGGCTGATCGAAGCGCGTGCTTTGGAGGAAGTCTCGATCGGCGATTTCATCCTGTCGGGCGGCGAGCCGGCGGCGCTCGTGCTGCTCGACGCGGTGGTGCGGCTGCTGCCCGGCGTCATGGGCAACGTCGTCTCGGGCGAGGAAGAAAGCTTTGAGAACGGCCTGCTCGAGCATCCGCACTACACGCGGCCGCCGGAGTTCGAGGGCAGGCCAATCCCGGACGTGTTGATCTCCGGCAACCACAAGAAGATCGCGGAGTGGCGGCGCGCCCAGGCGGTGAAGCTCACTCAGGAGCGGCGGCCGGACTTGCTTGGCGCCGTGCCTCACCCCTTGGTGAAGTAATAAAAAGCCAGAAGCAGGCCGACGGCGACGACGAAGCCGCGCACGACGCCTTGCGGCACGCGTTTGGCGATCCAGACACCGGCATAGCCGCCCAGCGCGACGCCCGGGATCATGACGACCGCCTGCGGCCAGGCGATGACCCCCCCGGAAACGAAAACCAGAATGGCGACAACCGCGATCACTATGGACAGCATGTTCTTCAGCGCGTTCAGGCGGTGATAGTCGCCGGCTTGCGTCAGGCCGAGGGTCGCCAGCATCATGACGCCCATGCCTGCGCCGAAGAAGCCGCCATAAACCGCGGTCGCGAACTGCACGAGCGAACCGGCGAGCGAGCCGACCGAGGCCTGGTGCTCCGGCCCGGCCGCCGGCTTCAGCCACGGGCCGGCGGCAAACAGGGCAGTGGCGGCGATGAGCAGCCATGGCACCAGCGCCCGGAACGACGGATTGGAGAGCGCCAGAAGGATGAGCGAACCGGCCAGCGCGCCGAGAGCCGAGATCAGGCAAAGCACTAGGGCGCCGCGCCAGAAATGCCGGATATCGGTCCAATAGGCGAGCGTCGAGGCGATGTAGCCCGGCAGTTGCGTCACCGAGGAGGTGGCGTTGGCGACGATCGCCGGCAGGCCGACCAGCGTCATGGCGCCGAAGGTGAGGAAAGTGCCGCCGCCCGCAACCGCGTTGGCGGCACCCGAAGCAAAGCCCGCGAGGAAGAGCAGGACGGCATCGAAGAATGTCATTGAGGAGAAGCCCGGGGAATACGCTTTTCCCGGCTTAGAAAGCTTGCGGACCTCGCGCAACCCGGCACCGCGGCAATTGGATGGTGCCATGGCCGCAAAAAATACGCCTTTAAAGCGCGTCGCGCTGAAACGGTTTCAGGCGACGCGCTTTAAATCGTTGTTTTGATGCATGTCGTTGTCCCAGAGCCGCGCACCACTTCTGGGCGACATGCATTAAGGCGTGACAAAGCGCCGAAATAGCTGTATGTGGCCGCCCGAACCGGAAGAACGATCTTCGGGGCCCGTCAACAAATGGCGGTGTAGCCGTCCCTGTCCGATGCTTACGGCAAAGGGCATAGCCGAGCGGTCGTTGGAACTGCAAGGCGAGTCGAGGACGCTCTGGCTGTCGGAAGAACAAGAAGTGGATTTTTGAGATGGATCTCATCCGTCAGCTTGAGGCCGAGCAGGCCGCCAAGATCGAAGCCAAGCGCAAGCTGCCCGAATTCCAGCCCGGCGACACCGTGCGCGTCCAGGTGCGCGTCACCGAAGGCAGCCGCACCCGCGTCCAGGCCTATGAGGGCGTCGTCATCGCCCGCTCCGGCTCCGGCTTCCAGGAGAATTTCACCGTCCGCAAGATTTCCTACGGCGAAGGCGTCGAGCGCGTTTTCCCGGTCTACTCGCCGATGGTCGAGGCCGTCGAGATCGTGCGCCGCGGCAAGGTGCGCCGCGCCAAGCTCTATTACCTGCGTGACCGTCGCGGCAAGTCGGCCCGTATTTCGGAAAACACCGGCGTGCGCGCCCGCAAGCTGAACGACGAGGAGCGCGATGCTTTGGCCGCCGAGCGCGCCCGCATCGAGGCCGAGAAGGTCGCCGCCGCCGAGGCGCTGGCCGTCGAGAAGGCCGCGCAGGACGCCGCCGAGAAGAAGGCCGCCGAGGCTGCTTCGGCCGAGTCCGCGTCGGCCGAATAAGGCTCTCGCATCGGTCCTTTGGGACAGAGTGTTTGGAAAGGCGGCTTCGGCCGCCTTTTTCATTTGGCGGAGCGGCGAAGGCCTCTCGGCTCCCTGATCAGGTCCTATCGTGCCTGCGTTCGTGCACTGCATGCCTTGGCGATTGGCCCGAAAGATCTGCGCGTCGTCATCCACGGGCGGAGCAAGGAGCGAAGCGACGCGGCGCAGACCCGAGGATCCATGCCGTGAACGTTAAGGCATTGCAACGGTGCAGAATTCTGCTCCGCTACAAACTTCGGCTGAGGTTACGGCATGGATCCTTGGGGCTTCGCACCGCTTCGCGGTGCTACGCCCAAGGATGACGACATCCGGCTTGACATCCTGTTATCTTGTACACTAAATAATCGTGCACAAGATAAATGGAGACGAAAATGTCAGCACTCTACACCACCCAGGCTCGCGTCGTCGGTGGCCGCGCGGGTCATGCCGAGACCAGCGACGGGTTGCTCAAGGTCGATCTGGCAATGCCCAAGGAGCTCGGCGGGCAGGGCGGCGCGACCAATCCCGAACAGCTCTTCGCCGCCGGCTATGGCGCCTGCTTCGAAAGCGCGATCCGCTTCGTGGCGCGCAAAAAGAAGCTGCCGCTCGAGGATGCGGCGGTGACGGCGACCGTCAGCCTCTACCCCAACGACCAGGGCGGCTTCAGGCTGGGTGTGGCGCTGGCGGCCGAGACGAAAGGTCTTGATCAGGCGGCCGCGGAAGCGCTTGTATCCGAGGCGCACCAGATCTGCCCCTACTCCAACGCCATCCGGGGCAATATCGACGTGGCGCTTTCCACGGTGGCGCTCGCGGCAAAGGCGGCATGACGACTGAAACCGAAATTCGAGCAAGCGACGTCCCGGCCGACAGCGCCGGGACGATTGCCGTTCCGCGTCTCGATCAGCAGCTCTGCTTCGCGCTTTATTCCGCAAGCGGGCTGATGACGAAGCTTTACCGGCCGCTGCTCGACCCGCTCGGCCTCACTTATCCGCAATATCTGGCGATGCTGGCGCTGTGGCAGCGCTCGCCCATGACCGTCGGCGAGCTCAGCGAGGCGCTGGGTCTCGATTCGGCGACGCTGACGCCGCTGATCAAGCGGATGGAAGCGGGCGGCCTGGTCACCCGCCGCCGAGACAATGCGGACGAGCGCCGGGTGCTGGTCGAGCCGACCGCCAAGGGCCAGGCGTTGCGAGCGAACATGAAGGATGTTCAGGCGGCGCTTGCCTGCAGCATGCCGCTGGAGCGAGCCGAGTTGGAAGCCCTGCATGGCACGCTCAGGCGGCTGGTCGCGGGCTTGCGCGAAGCGGTTGCGGAATCCGCGGAATAATCGCTCGCATGGCTGAGTTCGGGAACCGTGCCGATCGGAGCATGGGAATCCGCTTTGGCGCTTGTCCATGCAGTGGATCGGCTTGCAAGGCGCTTGCGGAAAGCTAAAGTCGGCGCCGGATTTTCTCTTGGCGCGCGAGCGTAGCGCGGCCAATTACTTTCGGGGAGTTTATCATGATCAAGTCGAAACTGCTGCTGGCCGCCTTGCTGGCCTGCCTTCTCGCGCCCGCTGCGGCGCTCGCCGACACGCTGCCCGATCTCGGCGGCAAGAAGGTTGTGGTGGTTACGGAAAACGCCTACCCGCCGCTGCAGTTCATCGACAAGAAGAGCGGCAAGCAGATCGGCTGGGAATATGACGCGATGGACGAGATCGCCAAGCGGCTGAACTTCAAGGTCGAGTACCAGAACACCTCCTGGGATGCGATGATCCAGGCCGTTTCCGACAACCAGTACAACATCGGCATGACCGGCATCACCATCAAGGAAGAGCGCAAGGCGAAGGTCGACTTCTCCGATCCCTATATGCGCTCGGAGCAGTTCATGCTGGTGCGCGGCGACGAGAGCCGCTTCACCGACGCCAAGAGTTTTGCCGCCTTCAAGGACGGGCTGATCGGCGCGCAGGCCGGCACCACGCCCTTCTACACCGCCGTCTACAGCGTGCTCGACGGCAATGAGCAGAACCCGCGCATAAAACTGTTCGAGACGTTCGGCGCCAGCGTCCAGGCGCTGAAGTCCGGCGATGTCGACGTGGTGCTCACCGACGGCACCGCCGGCAAGGGCTATGTCGATGCCTCCGAAGGCAAGCTCAAGCTGATCGGCGGGCCGCTCGGCACTGAGGATTTCGGCTTCATCTTCCCGAAAGGCTCCGACCTGGTGAAGCCGGTCAACGCCGCGATCGCCGCGCTCAAGGCCGACGGCACGCTCGACGCGCTGAACAAGAAGTGGTTCCTCGACTACAAGATGGGGCAGTAGGCGCTCTTGTTGAGAGCGATGTGCAACGGCGAGGGGCAGAAATCTGCAAAGGCCTCATTCCTTCCCACCCCCCTCTGTCCTGCCGGACATCTCCCCCGCAAGGGGGGAGATTGGCAGCTTCATCGACGGCGCCTTTTCTTCAACGTCGGTGATTGGCGAAAGCCGTCGCGACATCTGATCTCCCCCCTTGCGGGGGAGATGCCCGGTAGGGCAGAGAGGGGTGTGCCGGAACGCGACCGTCGTTGCTTGGTCGCCGGTATCGCCTGATGCCGCCCGCAACCTCCACCGCCAAGTCCGAATTCCCCTGGTGGCTGGCCGCCGCCCTTGTCCTCGCCTTGATCGCCGCCCTGGCGATCGCCGCGAGCGACCTCTATGCCGAAGTCTTCGCCACAGTCGCCAAAGGCATCGGCATCACCGTCTTCGTCACCGTGGTCGCTTTTGCGCTGGCCTCGGCGCTCGGGCTCGGCATCGCGCTGATGGCGCTGTCGGGGTCGCAATGGCTGCGCCAGATCGCACGCTTCTATGTCGAGATCATCCGCGGCGTGCCGATCCTGGTGCTCCTGTTCTGGATCGCCTTTGTCGGGGCGCCTGCCTTCGTCGCGGCGTGGAACGCGCTGACGGCGCCGCTGCAAAGCGCCGGCTTCATGGGCGAGCTTCTGGTGCGCGACGTGTCGCTTCTGTGGCGCGCCATCATGGCGCTGACCATCGGCTATTCCGCCTTCATCTCGGAAGTGTTCCGGGCCGGCATCCAGTCGGTCGAGAAGGGCCAGATCGAAGCGGCGAAGGCGCTGGGGCTGACACGCGTGCAGCGCTTCCGGCTGATCGTCTTCCCGCAGGCGATCCGCACCATCCTGCCGCCGCTCGGCAACGATTTCGTCGCCATGGTCAAGGATTCCTCGCTGGTCTCGGTGCTGGGCGTCGCCGACATCACTCAGATCGGCAAGATCTATGCCGCCGGCTCCTTCCGCTTCTTCGAGACCTATTCGATCGTCGCCTATGTCTATCTCATCCTGACAGTCGGCCTTTCGCTGGCGCTGCGGGCGCTGGAACAGCGGCTGCGGCGGCAGCACGAGGAATAGCCGGCAGAGGTAGTCCGCGCTACGATCGTCTTTGTTTGATGCATGTCGTTTTGCCAAAACCGCTGCACACTTTTGGGCGACATGCATCCGGCGCGAAGGAGTCAGATCCATGAATTTCGACAAGACCAATGCTGCGCTGGATTCCGTCTACACGGCAGAAACGCCGGAAGCGCTGGCCAAGGCCTATGCCGAATGGGCGGCGAGCTATGACAGCGAGACCGCCTCGCTCGGCTATCTCTTGCCCTTCCTCATCGCCGCATGGGTGGCGCGGCATGTGCCTTCGGGCGAAGGTCCGCTACTCGACGCCGGCTGCGGCACAGGGCTTTCGGGATCGTCGCTGAAGGCGCTGGGCTATGGCGACATCGCCGGCCTCGACCTCTCCGACGACATGCTGAAGATCGCCGGCAGCCGCCAGGCCTACAGCGAGCTGAAGAAGGCCATGCTCGGCGGCCCGCTGCCATGGCCGGACGGACATTTCCGCGCCTTCTTCTCGACCGGCGTCTTCACCATCGGCCACGCGCCGGCCTCCGGCCTGCACGAGCTGGTGCGCATCACGAAGAGCGGCGGCCACGCCATCTTCACCGTGCGCGACCAGGTGTTCGAAAGCGGCGGCTTCCAGGCTGTGTTCGCCGATCTCACCCAGGCAAGGAAATGGCGGCCGGTCGAGCAAAGCCCGTGGTTCCGCTGCTACGCGATCGGCGATCCGGAAGCGCTGGTGAAGGCGTTTGTGTTCGAGGTGCTTTGAGCAGGCTAAGTTTAGCGCCAGTTCCTCGCCCCCGCGCAGCGGGGGAGAGGTGGCCCGCGAAGCCGGGACGGAGCGGGGGACGACGTTGGCGACGCCAGAGCGGTCGCAAGATTGTCAGTTCCCAAGGCGGTCAGGAGGACATTAATTTCCCAACGCCGCGCAGCCCCCTCTCCGTCCCGGCTTCGCCGGGCCACCTCTCCCCACTTCGTGGGGCGAGGAACTTGAGCCACACCGCAATTGCCGAAATCGGCAAACATTGATATGAGCAGCGCCATGGAAGAGCTATTCGGCGATCCGGCCTACAAGGGTTTCGTGCTGCAGGACAGGAAGCGCCTGCCGTCGCGATTTGCCGCGCGCGTTTGCGGCGCGCTCACCAGCCGACTTAGCTGAGGCCGACCGATCCAGGTCGCTTCGCCGGCTCGAAACCCGGCGCCAGCTTATCCCATTCTCATATCGACGGATTTACGCACATGAGCGCACCGCGCACCCTCTACGACAAGATCTTCGACGACCATGTCGTCGACCGCCAGGACGACGGCACCTGCCTGCTCTATATCGACCGCCATCTGGTCCACGAAGTCACCAGCCCGCAGGCCTTCGAAGGCCTGCGCATGAGCAACCGCAAGGTCAGGCATCCGGAAAAGACGCTGGCCGTGGTCGATCACAACGTGCCGACCTCGCCCGAGCGCAAGTTCGGCATCAAGAACGAGGAAAGCCGCATCCAGGTCGAGGCGCTGGCCAGGAACGCCAAGGATTTCGGCATCGAGTACTATTCCGAGAACGACGTCCGCCAGGGCATCGTCCACATCATCGGGCCCGAGCAGGGTTTCACGCTCCCCGGCATGACCATCGTCTGCGGCGACAGCCACACCTCGACGCACGGCGCCTTCGGCGCGCTGGCGCATGGCATCGGCACGTCCGAGGTCGAGCATGTGCTCGCCACCCAGACGCTGATCCAGCGCAAGGCCAAGAACATGCTGGTGCGCGTCGACGGCCAGCTTCCGGAAGGCGTCACCGCCAAGGACATCATCCTCGCCATCATCGGCGAGATCGGCACCGCCGGCGGCACCGGCTACGTCATCGAATATGCGGGCGAGGCGATCCGCTCGCTGTCGATGGAAGGCCGCATGACGATCTGCAACATGTCGATCGAAGGCGGGGCCCGCGCCGGCCTGATCGCGCCGGACGAGACGACCTTCGCCTATGTGAAGGACAAGCCGCGCGCGCCGAAGGGCGCCGCCTGGGACGCCGCGCTCGCCTATTGGAAGACCTTGCATTCCGACGAAGGCGCGCATTTCGACAAGGTCGTCGTGCTTGATGCGCGAAAACTGCCGCCGATCGTCTCCTGGGGCTCATCGCCCGAGGACGTCGTCTCGGTACAAGGGTTCGTGCCCAATCCGGCCGATATCGCCGACGAGAACAAGCGTTCGTCGAAGCTGCGCGCGCTCGACTATATGGGGCTGATGCCGGGAACCAAGATCACCGATATCGCGCTCGACCGCGTCTTCATCGGCTCCTGCACCAATGGCCGCATCGAGGACCTGCGCGCCGCCGCCAAGGTTGTCGAGGGCAAGAAGGTCAACCCGCGCGTCAACGCCATGATCGTGCCGGGCTCCGGCCTGGTCAAGGAGCAGGCCGAAGCCGAAGGCCTCGACAAGATCTTCGTCGCCGCCGGCTTCGACTGGCGCGAGCCTGGCTGCTCGATGTGCCTTGCCATGAACGACGACCGGCTGAAGCCGCATGAGCGCTGCGCCTCGACCTCGAACCGCAATTTCGAGGGCCGGCAAGGTTTTAAAGGCCGCACCCATCTGGTGTCGCCGGCCATGGCGGCGGCGGCGGCGATCGCCGGCCACTTCGTCGACATCCGCGACTGGAAATAACCACCGGCTGCAAACGCGATAGAAGGCCCGGAGCGCACTGCGATCCGGGCCTTTTTGCTTTGTTGCGCTCAGCGGTCTCCGCGCCGAATGATCTGATGGAACTCCTCGCGCCGGCCGGGCTCGTCGGCGGCGACCACCAGCGCCAGTTTCTGCTCGTCGAAAACGCTGAACCATTCATCCCATTCGACCAGCTCATAGCCGCCGGCGTTGAACGGCCGCTCCGGGCGGTCGTTGTCCTCATAGGCGTTCTGGCCAAAAACCAGGCGCAGCATGGGTTGCGTTCCGGCTTCGGGCGAAACGTCGACGATGGCCGGAAATCCGGCGCGCGCCGCCGCCCAGGAACGGATCGCATCGTGCTCGGTCAGGGTGATTGTACCGGCCATCGGCGTTCTCCTGTTTTGTTGAGAACGCCGGTCTCCCGGAGCTGTTCCGTGGCATGGCTTAACCGCTTGTTTGCGCTTCCGGACTAGCATCTCCCCTTGGGTCAAGTTGGGAAAGTCTCGGTCCGTTGGACACCGGTCTGCTCATAGCGCTGCTCAATCCGACGATAGCGCTGGCGCTTGGCGCTGCGTTCCTCGTGCTGTGGTTTCATCAGCGCCATCGTCCCTATCTGGCGGTGCTGGCGGCAAGCTACTGCCTGTCGGCGCCGGGTTTCCTGCTGCAATATTTCACGCTTCCGTTCGGCATCGTGGCGACCAAGCTGATCTCCAACATATGCTTCACGATAGCCGCCTGCTGCCTTTCCGGCGCGATCGTCGCGCGCTACGGCCGGCGCGTGCCTTATGTCGGCATCGGCATCATGACCGGCGGCGGGCTCGCCGCCTTCGCATGGTTCATGTTCGTCCAGCCCGATCTCACCTGGCGCGTGCTCGGCATGAATTTCGGCTTCGGCGGCCTGAGCCTGCTCGTCGCCGCCGAGCTCAGGCCGGTGCGCAACAATGGGCCGACCGAGAAGATCCTGCTCGTGCTGTCGCTGCTTTCAGCACTGAACTTCACCGCCCGTACCCTGATCGTCGTCATCGCGCATGGACCGTTCCCGAGCTATGACGGCTTCTACGGCTCGTCCTATTGGACGACGGCGCTGCTTTCGCATGCGCTTCTATCGCTCCTGATCGCGCTCTGCCTGTTCACGGCGGCGGCGCTCGATGTGCTGAAGGCGCTGAAGGCCGAGACCCATACCGATCCGCTGTCCGGCCTTCTCAACCGCCGCGGCTTCGAGGAACGGGCGGCATTGCTGCTCGATCAATGCGCCAGGGCGGGGTTCCCCGTCGCGCTGGTGCTTGCCGACCTCGATCACTTCAAGGCGCTCAACGACCAGCACGGACATGAGGCGGGCGACCGGGTGATTGCCGATTTCGCCGCCAAGCTGCGCTTTGCCACGGGCGCGCGAGGCGCTGCGGGCCGCATCGGCGGCGAGGAGTTCGCTGTGCTTCTGCCGCTCAGCGATCTCGCCGCGGCGCGCCTGTTCGCCGAAGCGATCCGCACCTTCTATTCCGCCGGGGCCGTCGACGGCCTGCCGCCCGGCACCAGGGTGACCTCGAGCTTCGGCGTCGCCGCCCGCAGCGGCAATGAAGGGCTGGCGCCGCTGATGCGGCGCGCCGACGAGGCGCTATACAAAGCAAAGAGGAACGGCCGCGACAGTGTCCGCCTCTCCTACGAGCGCCCCGAAACCGCCTTCGCGCCTGAAACGGTGAGCGTCGGCTGAGGATCGCCCGGCTCCGCGCGCCGGCAGTTCCCGGTGGCGGTCAGCGGCAGGGGCTGAGGTTGGGCATCTCGCCGTCGGAAAGCCCGTACATATAGGAGCGGCCCTTCACGAAGACCGGCGGCTGGTAGCAGCCGGGCGCGCCGGTATCGTCCGAATCATAGATCACATCGGGCTGGCCGGCGCCGGTGTAGTCGGAAAGCTGCTTGGCGTGCCTGCCTTCGCCGACGATGATGCGCTTGTAGCCGGCGGCGCTGTCGATGACGAGATTGCCGAAGGAGTCGGCATAGACGCGGTCGTGATGGCGCAGGCCTGCTTCGGCCGGCGCGGCAATTGCGGTGGCGAGTGCCGCCAGCGTGACGGCCGCGAGGCTTACCCGCACTGAATTCGAACGCATGTCGCTCTCCCTTGGACGGTGCGACCCTTGGGATCGCCTTGCAAAACGTCGTTCGAATCGGAAATTAACCCTTTCTTAACCTTTGTTAAGGGCGGACGGCCCCCGGCGCGCCGGTTCTTAATGATTATGGTTAATTTTCGCGGGCGTCCTCTTCGGTCCGTCCGCAAGCCCCGATGGGCCGCCGCCCTGCATGGCTGACTCAAGGTGAACTTGATCTTGGCGCGGCGCGTGGTTAGCGTGCCGCGCGAAGAAAGGGGCAGCACATGGCGTTTGGCCGCACGGTTCGGATGTCGCTCGTTGTTCCGCTGGTTCTTGCAGCCGCGGCTTGCGTGCCGCAGGACGGCGCGCCCAAGGCAGCGAACACGGCATCGCCAGCAGTCTCGTCTGCTCCAACCGAGCAACTCGCCGCGCCCGCGGCTGGAGCCGCTGCAACGCCCAAGACACCTGCAACCGCTGCGCCGCCCGCAACCAAGATCATCACCGACCTAACCGTACCGCGATCCGGTGTCGGAACGGCCACGTACAGATGCGGCAATGGCGGCATGATCTCCATCCAAAATCTCGGCACGTCGCTGCGCGTGGCAGGGCCGGATGGCTGGACCGAGGAGTTTGCGGCGTCGCCCGCCAACCAGAGCAGCCGCTACCAGGCCGCGGCGACGCATGACGCAGTTGTGATCGACGGACGCGAGGCGCTGCTGATGAAGAAGGGGTCGACGCCGCTCACCTGCAGAAGGTAGCAATCCTCGTCGGCATACCGCACTGCAGCGACGCTGCGCCGGCTTCGCGTCGCCCGCTAATCGATTGAAGCGGAATTTCCCCTTTTTGTCAGACTAAATGACGTTTCCAAAACGATTTTCCGGCTTTGACGCGGTGCAAAAAGCGCATTAGAAACCGCCTATCCGAAGCCATATATGGAGGCGGCAAAGGCCGCATCCTTCGCGGCTCCGGAACGCCGAACTGGGGGAGCCATGAGCAAATCACCAGCCACCCGCGCAGTTGCCAGACATGAGCGGCCGCTTTCGCCGCATCTGACGGTCTACCGGCCGCCGATCACGATGACGATGTCGATCATCCACCGCATTACCGGCGGCGCGCTTTATTTCGGCACGTTGCTGGTGGCGGCATGGCTGATCGCGGCTTCGACGTCGCAGGCCGCGTTCGATCTCGTCAACTGGGCCTTCGGCTCCTGGCTCGGCCGGCTGGTCCTGTTCGGCTACACCTGGGCGCTGATGCACCACATGCTGGGCGGGCTGCGCCATCTCGTCTGGGATACCGGCGTGGGACTCGAAAAACACACCGCCTCGAAGATCGCATGGGCAACGCTCGCCGGCTCGATCGTGCTGACGCTGCTGATCTGGATCGCCGGCTACACGGCGCGGGGAGCCCTCTGATGACCGCAAAGAATTCGGACATGCGCACGCCGCTGGGCAAGGTTCGCGGCCTGGGCTCGGCCCGCGAAGGCACCGGCCATTTCTGGCGCCAGCGGCTGACGGCGATCGCCAATATCCCGCTCATCCTGTTCTTCGTCGGCTTCCTGATCGCGGTCAACGGCCACGGCTATGCCGACGTGCGGGCTTCCCTTGCCAATCCGTTCGTGGCGCTGGTGCTGTCGCTGGTGCTGATTTCCGGGCTCTACCACATGCGGCTCGGCATGCAGGTGATCATCGAGGACTATGTGCATGGCGAAGGCATGAAGCTGGCGCTGATCGCCCTCAACACATTCTTCTCAATAGCAGTGGGCGTCGCCTCGCTCTTCGCCCTGCTCAAACTCGCATTCGGAGGCTGAAGTCTTGGCCAACGCAAATACAGCCGGCACGTCTTCCGCCTACACTTTTGTCGATCACAAATTCGATGTGGTGATCGTCGGCGCCGGCGGTGCCGGGTTGCGCGCCGCGCTCGGCATGGCCGAGCAGGGGCTGCGCACCGCCTGCATCACCAAAGTGTTCCCGACCCGCTCGCACACGGTGGCGGCGCAAGGCGGCATCGCCGCCTCGCTTGCCAATATGGGCCCCGACAATTGGCAGTGGCATCTCTTCGACACTGTCAAGGGCTCGGACTGGCTGGGCGACATCGACGCGCAGGAATACATGGTGCGAGAGGCGCCCGCGGCCGTCTACGAGCTCGAACACTACGGCGTGCCGTTCTCGCGCACGGAAGAGGGCAAGATCTATCAGCGGCCATTCGGCGGCATGATGATGAACTTCGGCGAAGGCCCGCCGGTGCAGCGCACATGTGCCGCTGCCGACCGCACCGGCCATGCCATGCTGCACACGCTCTACGGCCAGTCGTTGAAGAACAACGCGCAGTTCTTCATCGAGTATTTCGCGCTCGACCTGATCATGGAGCCGGACGGCACCTGCACCGGGGTCGTGGCCTGGAATCTCGACGACGGCACCATCCACCGCTTTTCGGCCAAGATGGTGGTGCTGGCGACCGGCGGCTACGGCCGCGCCTATTTCTCCGCCACTTCGGCGCACACCTGCACCGGCGACGGCGGCGGCATGGCCGCACGTGCCGGGCTTGCGCTGCAGGACATGGAGTTCGTGCAGTTCCACCCGACCGGCATCTATGGCGCCGGCTGCCTGATCACCGAAGGCGCGCGCGGCGAGGGCGGCTATCTCGTCAATTCCGAGGGCGAGCGCTTCATGGAGCGCTATGCGCCGTCGGCCAAGGACCTTGCCTCGCGCGACGTGGTCTCACGCTGCATGACGATGGAGATCCGCGAAGGTCGCGGCGTCGGGCCGAAGAAGGATCACATCTTCCTGCACCTCGACCATCTCGATCCGGCCGTGTTGCACGAAAGGCTGCCGGGCATTTCGGAGTCGGCAAAAATCTTCGCCGGCGTCGACCTGACCAAGGAGCCGATCCCGGTGCTGCCGACGGTGCACTATAATATGGGCGGCGTGCCGACCAATTATTGGGGCGAGGTGCTCAACCCGGCGGCTAAAAGCCCGGATCGCGTGCTGCCCGGTCTGATGGCCGTGGGCGAGGCCGGCTGCGCATCCGTGCACGGCGCCAACCGGCTGGGCTCCAACTCGCTGATCGACCTCGTCGTGTTCGGGCGCGCCGCGGCGCTGCGCGCCGGCCAGGTCATCGACCGCAAGTCGGCGATCCCGTCGCCCAACGCGGCCTCGGTCGAGAAGATCATGGACCGCTTCGACAGCCTGCGCCACGCCAACGGCTCGACGCCGACGGCGGTGCTGCGTGAGAAGATGCAGCGGGCGATGCAGGAAGACGCCGCGGTGTTCCGCACGCAGGAATCGCTCGAAAAAGGCTGCAAGCGCATTTCCGAGATCTGGGGCGAGCTGAAGGACATCAAGGTCTTCGACCGCTCGATGATCTGGAATTCCGATCTCGTCGAGACGCTGGAGCTGGAAAACCTGATGGTCAACGCCATCACCACGGTCTACGGCGCGGAAGCGCGCAAGGAGAGCCGCGGCGCGCACGCGCGGGAAGATTTCGCAAACCGCGACGACGCCAACTGGCGCAAGCATACGCTGGCCCGCGTCAACGAGGACGGCAAGGTGACGCTCACTTACCGGCCGGTGCATACCGAGACGCTGCTGGCGGAAAAGGACGGCGGCATCAACCCGGCCAAGATCGCGCCGAAGGCCAGGGTCTACTGACCATGGCATTGGCGGCCGCAGGATATTCCGGCACGCCCCTTCCGGCCAAGCTCGGCCTGAAGGATGGCATGGTCGCCGCCTTCATCGCGCTGCCGCCGGAGCTCGACGACCTGACCGACGCCGTGGCGTTTGCCGGGGTCGATCGGCTGTCAAAGTGGTCGGCGATCTCGGGCAACCGGAAATACGATGCCGTGCACGCCTTTACCCGGCAGCGCGCCGAGATCGAGGACGGCCTGGCCGGCATCGAGACGGCGATCAAGCGCGACGGCATGGTCTGGGTGTCATGGCCGAAGAAGGCATCGAAAATGGCGACAGACGTGACTGAGGACGTGATCCGCACGCAAGCGCTCAAGCTGGACCTCGTCGACGTCAAGGTCGCCGCCGTCAACGAAATCTGGTCCGGGCTGAAGCTCGTCATCCGAAAGGACCGCAGGTAATGGTCGAACTCACGCTTCCCAAGAATTCGAAGGTCCAGCAGGGCAAGACCTGGCCGAAGCCGGAGGGCGCCACGAACCTGCGCGAATACCGCATCTATCGCTGGTCGCCGGACGACGGCGAAAACCCGCGCATGGACACCTATTTCGTCGACATGGACGATTGCGGGCCGATGGTGCTCGACGCGCTGCTGTGGATCAAGAACAAGATCGACCCGACGCTGACGCTGCGCCGCTCCTGCCGCGAAGGCATTTGCGGCTCCTGCGCCATGAACATCGACGGCTCCAACACGCTCGCCTGCACCAAGGGCGCCGAGGACATTTCGGGCGCGGTGAAGATCTACCCGCTGCCGCATATGCCGGTGATCAAGGACCTTGTGCCCGACCTCACCAATTTCTATGCCCAGCATGCCTCGATCGAGCCGTGGCTGAAGACGGTGTCGCCCGAGCCGGCCAAGGAATGGCTGCAAAGCCATGAGGACCGCGAGAAGCTCGACGGGCTCTACGAATGCATCCTGTGCGCCTGCTGCTCGACCTCATGCCCGAGCTATTGGTGGAACGGCGAGCGCTATCTCGGCCCGGCGACGCTGCTGCAGGCCTATCGCTGGCTGATCGATTCGCGTGACGAGGCAACCGGGGAGCGGCTCGACAATCTCGAAGACCCGTTCCGGCTCTATCGCTGCCATACCATCATGAACTGCGCGCAGACCTGCCCCAAGGGCCTGAACCCGGCCAAGGCGATCGCCGAGATCAAGAAGATGATGGTGGAGAGACGCATCTGAGACGAAGAGGGTTTGGTGACAGCAACCGCAGGGTCGCGTTCCTTCGCACCCCCTCTGTCCTGCCCGTCCTCCGCAGCAACTGCGCTGCAGCTACGGAGGGTGGACCGGACATTTCCCCCGCAAGGGGGGAGATTGGCCACCACCTCGGCTTTCGCTAATCTTCAACGTGGCAAGACTGGGCGAACGGCGCTGAAGCTGCCGATCTCCCCCTTGCGGGGAGATGGCCGGCAGGCCGCAGGGGGGCGTGCTGTCCCTCCAACCTGAAAGGATAGCCAACCCAATGAGCGAAGACCTCCCCGTCCTCTCCGCCATCGAAGTGCGCGTCCTTGGCTCTCTGATCGAGAAGAAGGAGCTGACACCGGATGTCTATCCGCTGACGCTCAACGGCGCGCATGCCGCCGCCAACCAGAAGACGGCGCGCGAGCCGGTGATGGCGCTGGAGCTGGCGGAGGTTCGGCGGGCGCTCAGCTCGCTCGAACAGAAGGGTCTGGTGCGCCAGGCCTTCGCCTCGCGCGTCGAACGCCACGAGCATCTTATGGCGCAGCGTTTTTCGCTGACCACGCCACAGATCGCCATCGTCGGCCTGCTGCTCCTGCGCGGCGCGCAGACCGCGCATGAGCTGCTCGCGCGCTCGGAACGCATGGCGCGCTTTGCCTCGATCGAGGAGCTTCACGACAATCTCGACCTGATGATCGGCCGCCGGCCGCCGCTGGTGCAGCTTCTTGAGCGCGCTCCCGGCCAGCGCGAGGAGCGCTATGTGCATCTGCTGAGCGGCCCGGTGGAAATGACGGCGGCTGCAGCGCCCTGGGAGCCGCCGTCATCATCGGACGGCGATCTTGAAGCCCGCGTACGGGCGCTCGAGGAAGAGGTCGCGGCGCTGCGCGCGAAAATCGAGGCGCTGGGCGGGTAGTAGTACCTTAGTGCGATAGTCTCGCATCATGGCCCAAGCCGGCGCCGCCGCTCATTGCCCTGCCGGGCATTTCTCCCCGTAAACGGGGGAGAAAGAGGCTGGCCGCGACTTCGGTGCCGGTCTTGCAGCGTTGGGGATTGGCGAAACCATTGGTGAAAGCGCCCCTCTCCCCGTCACTATACGGAGAGAGGATGCCGGCAGGCAGGTGAGGGGCAGCACCCAGCGTCTGCAATGGGCAGCACCGGCAGACCGGCGTCTCCGGTCTTTCTCAACCCAATCTCGCGTCGAGCGAGACCTTTATGGCGCCGAGCGCTTTCGAGACCGGGCACTCGGCCTTGGCCTTCTCGGCCAGCTCCTTGAATTTCGCCGCGTCGATGCCCGGAACCTTGCCGACCAGAGTGATGGCGCTGCCGGTGATGCCGGTGCCGGGCACCAGCGTCACCACCGCCTTGGCGTCGAGCTCGGCCGCCGGCGTGCCGTTTTCGGCGAGGAAGTGCGAAAGCTGCATGGCGTAGCAGCCGGCATGCGCCGCGGCGATCAGCTCTTCCGGGTTGGTGCCGGATTTGCCGCTCTCATCCTCGAAGCGCGCCTTGAAGGAATAGGGCGTGCCCTTCAAGGTCCCGCTCTGAGTGTCCAGCGTGCCTTTGCCCTCTTTCAGATTGCCTTTCCAGACGGCGTTTGCTGTGCGGTCCATGAAGTCCTCCTGGCTTTTCGGGGTTTGCGCCGGCGGAAGCCGGCGTCCCCGTGAACTATAGCGCGGGCGCGCCGGAAGACCATCCTAAGGCGTGCTGAGATTCAGTGAGGCCGGCCCGCAAACGGCCACTTCCTGCGCTTCCTGCCTTCGCCGGCCGAAGCACTCATGAGTGGCGTGGCAGTTAAATTAAGGCGACGGCCGGCGTAGGCCGGTGCTCACGTATATTAAGTACGCTCCGCTCCGGTTCTCGGAATCCGCCCAGTTTGGTCGCTTCGCGCCCGTCTTCGACTCCAGCTCGGCCTGACCTGAATCTCAGCACGCCTCTCGCCGACCTTGGGGAGCGCAGCGGCAAATTTCTCAAAAAAATGCGTGTGCAAAAATGTCGACTTCCCTGTGGCCGGAGCGTCCTGCGGGCGGCCACGGAGTTTACGGCCGATGGAGGTTCAGGATGGACAATCTGTTTTTCGCACTTTGGAGGCGCCCCGGCCGAAGAGCCCGGCGGCCGGAAGACTTCTGGCTGGATCCACCGCCGTCCGGCTTCGGCCGGCTGGTGGCGGCCGTGGCCATCATCGGGATCGCGGCATTCCTGCTCGACCACGCGGCGACGGTCAGAAGCAAGGCTGACAGCGTCGCCGTCGCCTCATATGGTTCATCACAGGAAGGGAACTGACAATGAAATATGTCCTGCTGGTCTATGGCGAGGAAAAAGACCTCTTCGCGCTCACGCCGGAAAGATCCGCCAAGCTCGACACCGACTCGCTCGCCTATGACAGGGAACTCGACCGACAAGGCAAGCTGATCATCGCGCAGGCGCTGCAACCGGTGAGCAAGTCGAAGTCGCTGCGCCGGCGCAAGGGCAAGCGACTGGTCACCGACGGCCCGTTCGCCGAGACGAAATAGCAGCTGCTCGGCTTCGTCATGGTCGAGGCGGCGGATCTCGACGAGGCGCTGGCGATCGCCGACCGCATTCCGCTCGCCGAGCTCGGAACCGTCGAGGTCCGGGCGATCTACAACGTGCCGGGATCATAGTTCTCGGCACGCGAAAGGGTAGCGGGCGTCCTTCGGTATCCGTCACTGCCCGGAGACATCTCCGGGCTATTCTTCGCATGCCGCAACTTTCGCGAGTTGAAGCGATGCCGCTCTTCTTTTATCGTTGCCGGGATTTCGGGGGATTTCCGGCATGCCTTTCCTGATTGCCGTACTCGGCTTGCTGGGAGCAGCGGCCATCTGGTGGTACCGGATAAAGGCCATGAACGAGGCCGCGCGCGAGGTCGCCGACGTGGTCGGACGCGTGCAAGGCAACATCCGCCGCAAGAAGCTGCGCAAGCAGGCGGCGCTCTCGCCGCTCACGGCGATCGACGATCCCGTCGTGGCGGCCGCGACGCTGATCACCGCGATCGTTTCGGAACATGGCCCGATCCTGCCGCAGCGCGAAGCCGTCCTCCGCGAGGTGATCGCGCAGATTGCCGACAGCCCGAAGACGACCGACGAGGCGGTCGTCTACGCCAAGTGGGCCGCCTCGCAGATCGACGACACGACGATCGTCATCGACAAGCTGGCGCCGTTCCTGCGCGAGCGCCTCGATCCGCACGAAAGGGACGATCTGATCAGGATGCTGAACCGAGTGGCTCAGGGCGGCGAGCAACGCCTGCGGATCGCAGACCAGCGAATGCTGAGGTTGCGGCAGAAGCTGGGTTTTGAGGTGAACTAGAATTCAGGTGAGGCCGGCCTGCAAATGGCGGCTTCCTGCGCTTCCGGCTTCCGCCGGCCGAAGCACTCATGAGTGGCGTTGCAGTTAAGGCTACGGCCGGCGTAGGCCGGTGCTCACGTACTTCAAGTACGCTCCGCTCCGGTTCTCGAAATCCACCATTTTCGACTCGGCCTGACCCGAATTTCATCGCGACACGGCAGGACAGGGAGGCGACTAGATAGCCTCGCCCTTCAATAGTCTTGGCGTATCGCCGGAGAGGCCCGACGCCTGGCGGATGAAGAAATCCTTGAGCTTGGGCATGCGCTCGACGAGGCCGAGGCCGATGTCGCGTACCGCGCGCAGCGGGCCGATGTCGTTCGAGAACAGGCGGTTCAGCACATCGGTGGTGACGCCCATCTGCAGCGTGTCGAAGCGGCGCCATTGCTGGTAGCGCTCGAGCACGTCCAGCGCGCCGATGTCTTGGCCGAGGCGGTCGGCCTCGACCAGGACTTCGGCAAGGGCCGCGGCGTCCTTGAAGCCGAGATTGAGGCCCTGGCCGGCGATCGGGTGGATGCCGTGCGCGGCGTCGCCGGCGAGCGCGATACGCGGGACGACGAAGGCACGCGCAAGGGTCAGGCCGAGCGGCCAGGCGCGCGGTTTGTCGGCGGCGTGGACCTCGCCGAGCTTCAGCCCAAAGCGCTGCTCCAGCTCATGCTCGAAGACGAACGCGTCGCCTTCGACCAGCTTCTGCGCGTCTTCCGTGCGCTCGACCCAGACGATCGACGACCGGTTGGTGCCGTCCTTGCCGGGCTTCAGCGGCAATGTGGCGAAGGGGCCGGCGGGTAAAAAATGTTCCTCGGCGCGGCCATTGTGCGGACGCTCGTGGGCTACCGTGCAGACGATGCCGGACTGGCCGTATTCCCATTTCACCGTCTTGATGCCCGCCATGTCGCGCAATTTCGAATTCACGCCGTCGGCGGCGATCAGCAGCCGCGCCTTCAGCGCGGCACCGTCGGCCAGGTGCACGGTGATGCCGGCGCCGTTCGCGTCGAAGGCGCTGACGGCCATGCCTTCAATGATGTCGATGCCGAGCTTTTCGGCGCGGCGGCGCAGCGCGCCATTCAGAACCCGGTTTGCGACCATATGCGCGAAGGGTTCGCCGGGCGCAACCTCGCCGTCGAAGGTCAAAAACACGGGGCGCACCGGATCGGCGGCGCGCGAGTCGGTGATGATCATCTCGGTGATCGCCTGCGCCTCGGGCGCGATCTCGTCCCAGACGCCGAGCTGCTCGAGCATGCGGCATGCCGCGGCGGCAATCGCCGAAGCGCGCCCGTCCTTCTTCCAGACGCCGGCGGGCGCGGCGTCGACGATCGCGACGCCCAGGCTGGGGCGCGCCTGTTTCAGCGATACCGCAGCGGCAAGGCCGACATAGCCGGCGCCCGCCACCAGTACGTCCAATGAGGCTTCGCCTGCTTCACCCGCCTTGCGGTCGACCATGGCACTTTCCTTTCGCGGCTTCCGGTCTCGGCTGCGGCCGTAGCGGCTTGACTGCTTGCCTGTCCTGTCCGAAACCCGCCAGGGCACATCTTTTCAAGGACGTGGAACATGACGGCGGCCATGGACGAGCTTCTCGACATTCTCGACCTCGAGCAGCTCGAACACAATCTGTATCGTGGTCGCAGCCCCAAGCTCGACTGGCAGCGGGTCTTTGGTGGCCAGACCATCGCCCAGGCCCTGGTCGCGGCCCAGCGCACGGTCGAGCCCGAGCGCCATGTGCACTCGCTGCACGGCTATTTCATGCGGCCCGGCGACACCAAGGTTCCGATCGTCTATGAGGTCGATCGCATCCGCGACGGCGGCTCCTTCACCACGCGCCGGGTGGTGGCGATCCAGCACGGACAGGCGATCTTCTCGCTGGAAGCCTCGTTCCAGCAGGACGAGGTCGGCCTCGAGCACCAACTGCCGATGCCGCGCGACGTGCCGGCGCCCGACACGCTGCTGTCGCAGCGCGAGCTGCTCGGCAAGTTCGGCGAGGCGGTGCCGGAAGGCATCAGGCGCTACTGGGAGCGCGACCGGCCGATCGAGATGAAGCCGGTGATGCTGAAGCACTATACCAGCCGCGAGAAGCTGGAGCCGGAGCAGAACATCTGGATCCGCACCACCGGCCCGGTGCCGGAAGACCGCGCGACGCAGGCCGCTGTGCTCGCCTACCTCTCCGACATGACGCTGCTCGACACCTCGACCTTCGCGCATGGCCGCGCCATTTTCGACCGCGACATCCAGGCGGCCAGCCTCGACCACGCGATGTGGTTCCACCGCAGCCATTCGCTGGACGACTGGATCCTCTACACGCAGGACAGTCCCTCCACGCAAGGCTCGCGCGGTTTCACCCGCGGTTCGCTGTTCGCGCGCGACGGAACGCTGATCGCCTCGGTCGCCCAGGAAGGCCTCATCCGGCTGAAACGCTGAGCCGGCTTCCAGTTAACGCCCATAAAACAGGCATTTTCTGAATTTTGCCTATTTCTTAATCAGATGCCATGCTGCCTCCGCGCACGATTGTTGTGCACGGACCGCTCATCCCCTTTGTTTACAACAGGTTAACGCCCTGCTTCGGCAATTGGCACGGAGCTTGAATCCTGTCCGGTACTCTCCGGCTCCTCGGGATCGGTGAAGGTGTGCAAACGCGGGGGAACCGCAACAGCAAAGGGTGAAACCTTATGAAGATCGTGATGGCAATCATCAAGCCGTTCAAGCTCGACGAGGTGCGCGAAGCGCTCACCGCCGTCGGCATCCAGGGCCTGACCGTCACCGAAGTCAAAGGCTACGGGCGTCAGAAGGGACATACGGAAATCTATCGCGGCGCGGAATACGCGGTGAGCTTCCTGCCCAAGATCAAGATCGAAGTCGCCGTCGGCGCCGACATGGTCGACAAGGCCGTCGAAGCCATCACCGCGGCCGCCAAGACCGGCCAGATCGGCGACGGCAAGATCTTCGTCTTCGGCATCGACCAGGCGGTGCGCATCCGCACCGGCGAAACAGACACCGACGCGCTCTAAGCGGCGACCAGCTATTCCAACGGAGAGTTCAATGAATATTCCTTCCCCCTTGAAGACGACGGGACGCGCGGCCGCAGCGCTCGCTCTCGCAGCGCTCAGCACGGTCGCCGCCTTCGCGCAGGAAGCCGCGGCTCCGGCAACAGCCGCAGCTCCCGCCGCTCCGGCGCCGGCGCTCGACACCGGCAACACCGCCTGGATGCTGACCTCGACGGCGCTGGTGCTGATGATGACCATTCCGGGCCTGGCGCTGTTCTACGGCGGCATGGTGCGCAAGAAGAATGTGCTTGCCACCATCATGCAGAGCTTCGCCATCACCTGCCTGGTGACGGTGCTGTGGTTCATGTTCGGCTATTCGCTCGCCTTCTCCGACGGCGGCGGCACGAACGCCTATCTGGGCGGCTTCTCCAAATTCTTCCACCACGGCATCACCACCGCGACGCTGTGGGCGCCGGGTGTGGCGAACATTCCCGAGTTCGTCTTCTCGATGTTCCAGATGACCTTCGCCATCATCACGCCGGCGCTGATCGCCGGCGCCTTCGCCGAGCGCATGAAGTTCTCGGCGCTGCTGATCTTCATGGGCCTGTGGCTGGTCCTGGTCTACGCGCCGATCGCGCACTGGGTGTGGGGAGGCGGCTTCCTCGGCACGGCCGGCGTGCTCGACTTCGCCGGCGGCACGGTCGTCCACATCAATGCAGGTGTCGCGGGCCTCGTCTGCGCGCTCGTTCTCGGCAAGCGCGAGGGTTACGGCACCACCAACATGGCGCCGCACAACCTCGTCTATTCGGTGATCGGCGCCTCACTGCTGTGGGTCGGCTGGTTCGGCTTCAACGCCGGTTCGGAGCTTGCAGCCGACGGCCTCGCCGGTGCCGCCATGATGAACACGCAGGTCGCCACCGCCGCCGCCGCGCTGGCCTGGATGTTCGCCGAATGGATCGTCGCCAAGAAGCCCTCGGTGCTCGGCATCATCTCGGGCGCCGTCGCCGGCCTCGTTGCGGTGACGCCGGCCTCCGGCTTCGTCAACCCGACCGGCGCCTTCATCATCGGCATCGTCGCCGGCGTGGTCTGCTACCTGTCGGCGGTCAAGCTCAAGCATGCGTTCGGCTATGACGACTCGCTCGATGCCTTCGGCGTGCACGGCGTCGGCGGTGTGGTCGGCGCGCTGCTTACTGGCACGCTCGCCGATCCGGCGATCAACGCGCTCGGCAAGGGCGCTTCGGTCGGCACCCAGGTCTACGGCATCGTCTTCACCATCCTGTGGACGGCGATCGCCACCTTCGTGATCCTGTTCATCGTCAAGGCGCTGGTCGGCCTGCGTCCGAGCAGCCAGGAAGAGGTCGAGGGTCTCGACGTCACCCAGCACGGCGAAGTGGTGCCGTAAGGCAGGCTTCGTTATCTCTTTGTTTGGCGCAATTCCGGACGGAAAACCGTTTCACACTTTTCCTGGAATTGCCCTAGGGCCGGCGGATCCTCCTCCCGCCGGCCCGGACATCAACGAAAGCCGCGCAGCGGTTTTCAGGATTTACTCCCAAGATCCCGTCGTGATGCTCTCAAAAGGGGCTCACGCCTTGAGGCCCGGAAGCTCTTCCGGGCCTCCTTTTTTGTTTGGCGGATCGTCGGGCGAATTTTCGATCACATTCACTTGATCACGCCAGCATGAAACGTTGACCTTCGTGGTTCCGTACTGGGATAGCGACCGCCACCGTGGCGCTCGCCAAACAAAAGGCAAGGAACCGACCGATGAACCTCAAGAACATCTTCCTGGGAGCAATGGCTCTGTCGGTGGTCAGCGGCGTTGCACTTGCTGGCGCGCTCGACGAGCCTGACAACATGGCGCCGTTCTTCGCCGATTCCAGCATGAAGACCATGAAGTCAGAAGCCGATTTCAAGGCCGCCTGGGCTTCGACGGCGAAGGACAAGCAGGACATGATGATGAAGGAGTGCCAGGACGCGGCGATGAGCAAGCCCCACGCCGAATTCTGCGCCAACCTGATGATGTATGCCGGTCACAAGTGATATGCGGGTCGGGTCCTGACGGATCCGATCGTTTCGTCATTTCACGCGGAGGGATGGCGGGCCGCCAGGCCTGCCATCTTTGTCTCGGCGTCATCGTCGGCAAAAGGCCATGGTTAATGCGGCCTTAACCTTCCCCCCGATAGTCTGGCAGCCGAATCTCCCGGCATGCGCCACGCATCCGGCCAGGCACTGACTTACGGGGAAGAAGGCATGCGTTCAGGCGCTTCAGCACCGCTCGCGCTGACCGACACGGGGCACGGCATCCATGCATTCGCGCGGCGCCAGGTCGGGCGGCTGGTCGGTGCAGGCTTGTTCGTGTTCACCGCTTTCGGCGTCGCCAGCCTCGCCACCTGGAACGTCGCCGACCCGAGCTTCTCGCACGCCACCAACAACATCGTCACCAACGCCATGGGCTATACGGGCGCGGTGTTTTCCGACCTCGCCATGCAGTTCTTCGGCCTCGCCGCCGTCGCCGGCCTGGTGCCGGCGGTGGTCTGGGGTTTTCTTCTCTTCTCCGCGCGCGGCGTCGATCGGCTGCCGAAGCGCGGGCTTGCCTGGTTCGGCTTCGCGCTGCTTGCGGCGGCCATGGCTGGATGCGTGACGCCGCCCAACACATGGCCGCTGCCGACCGGCCTGGGCGGCGTGTTCGGCGATATGGTGTTGAAGATTCCGGGCATCGCCGTCGGCGGATATCCAAAGGGGCTTTTCGCCAGCACCATCGCGGTGGTTCTCGCCGCGCCGGCGCTGTGGCTGTTCGCCTATGGCTCGGCGCTGATTGCGCGCAAGAACGGCTTTGCCGTCATGGAGCGCGCCGCCGCGCCCGATCCGCGCGAGCAGGACGATCTGCTCTTCGACGAGGATGAGGACGAGGGCGACGAAGGCATTCTCGCGCTCGGCGCCATCACCCACTGGTGGCTGTCGTTCCGTGCGTGGATGCACCGCCGCGCCGCGCGCCGCAGGCAAGAGCGCGACGAGTTCGAGCCTCCGATGGAGCCACGGGCAAGCGCGTGGCGGCGCGCCGCCGAGCGCGTCGAATCGGCCGAGTATGCGGAGGCCAGGATGAGCCCGGGCGGTCGTGCCCGCGTCGAGCCGGAATTCTTCGCCGCCATGGTCAACGACCGAAGCGCTTCGGTCGATCCGGTCGACGACGATGTCTTCGACGAAGAGGCCGATCTCGACGATTTCGACGACGGGGAGCCTGTCCAGCGCCGCGCCAATGTGCGCAACTTCCGCTCCGACGCGGCGACCCGCGTGGAAGCCCCGGCGCCGCGCCCGGTGCAGGGCGCGCGCGTCCAGCGCGAGGCGCAGACCTCGCTGATCGGCTCCGGCACGTTCGAGATGCCGTCGCTGCATTTCCTGTCCGAGCCGAAGAACGTGGCGAAAGACCCGAGCCTGTCGAAGGATGCGCTGGAGCAGAACGCAAGGCTGCTCGAAGGCGTGCTCGAGGATTTCGGCGTCAAGGGCGAGATCATCCATGTCCGCCCCGGTCCGGTCGTCACGCTTTACGAACTCGAACCCGCCCCCGGCATCAAGTCCTCGCGCGTCATCGGCCTTTCCGACGACATCGCCCGCTCGATGAGCGCGATCGCCTGCCGCGTCGCGGTCGTGCCCGGCCGCAACGCCATCGGCATCGAGTTGCCTAACGCCAAACGCGAGACGGTCTATCTGCGTGAGATCATGGCGAGCCGCGACTTCGAGACGACGAAGGCGAAGCTTGCGCTGGCGCTCGGCAAGACCATCAATGGCGAGGCGGTTATCGTCGACATCGCCAAGATGCCGCACGTGCTGGTCGCCGGCACCACCGGGTCGGGCAAGTCGGTGGCCATCAACACCATGATCCTGTCGCTGCTCTACCGGCTGACGCCGCAGGAATGCCGGCTGATCATGATCGATCCCAAGATGCTCGAGCTCTCGGTCTATGACGGTATCCCGCATCTGCTCACACCCGTCGTCACCGATCCGAAGAAGGCGGTGGTGGCGCTGAAATGGACCGTGCGCGAGATGGAGGACCGCTACCGCAAGATGTCCAAGGTCGGCGTGCGCAATATCGACGGTTTCAACGCACGCGTCAGCCAGGCCGAGAAGAAGGGCGAAAAAATCTCGCGCACGGTGCAGACCGGCTTCGACCGCCAGACCGGCGAGGCGATCTACGAGACCGAGGATCTCGACCTCGAGCCGATGCCCTATATCGTCGTCATCATCGACGAGATGGCCGACCTGATGATGGTGGCCGGCAAGGACATCGAAGGCGCGGTGCAGCGCCTGGCGCAGATGGCGCGTGCCGCCGGCATCCATGTCATCATGGCGACGCAGCGCCCGTCGGTCGACGTCATCACTGGCACGATCAAAGCCAACTTCCCGACCCGCATCTCCTTCCAGGTGACGTCGAAGATCGACAGCCGCACCATCCTTGGCGAGCAGGGCGCCGAGCAGCTGCTCGGCATGGGCGACATGCTCTACATGGCCGGCGGCGGCCGCATCCAGCGCGTCCACGGCCCCTTCGTCTCGGACGACGAGGTCGAGCGGATCGTCGGGCATCTCAAGCTGCAGGGCGTGCCCGAATATCTCGACGCCATCACCGAGGACGATGAGGAAGACGACGAGGACGGCTCCTCGAGCAGAAGCTCCGGCGGCGGTGGCGGCGGCAATTTCGAGGATTCCGACGATCCCTACGACCAGGCCGTGGCGGTGGTGCTGCGCGACGGCAAGGCCTCGACCAGCTATATCCAGCGCCGGCTCGGCATCGGCTACAACCGCGCCGCCTCGATCATCGAGAAGATGGAAAAGGAAGGCATCGTCGGCCCGGCCAACCACGCCGGCAAGCGCGAGATCCTTGTTCCCACCGAGGACGACAAATTCTAGCCGACGACGCCCGCAGGGGACCGGCCGGCAACTTTGAACCTTCTGGCGCGTTCATGCGACCAAGCGCCGTGTGACCCGCCAAACTTAGGCCCAACTGGGGGTCCAGAGACAGCGACCAAGACAAAATCACAGGAAGTGACCGGCATGAAGACCCAGACAGATTTCGCTCCGACCCGCCGGCAGGTGCTCGGCCTTGGCCTTGTGCTCGCGGGCGCCGCCGCCATCAATGTCGTGCCTGGCTTCCAACTCCTGGCCCAGGCGCAGGCCGCGGTTCCGCCGGCGGCGCAAAAGATCGCCGACCACTTCTCCTCGGTCAAATCGATGAGCGGCGAGTTCGTGCAGTTCGGCCCGAAGGGCGAGCAGACCGGCGGCAAGTTCTTCCTCGAGCGTCCCGGCAAGATCCGCTTCAACTATGACGGGTCGTCGAATTTCCGGGTGATCTCCGACGGCAAATCGGTGGTGATCCTCAACAAGAAGCTCAACACCTCCGACCTCTATCCGCTGTCGAAGACGCCGCTGAAGCTGTTGCTCGACGACAGGATCGACCTCTCCGGCGGGCGCGTGAAGGCCGTCAAGGAAGAGGACGACCTCACCACCATCCAGCTTTCCGACAAGTCGGTGTTCGGCAATGCCCGGATCACCATGATGTTCGATCCGAAGAGCTACGAGCTGCGCCAGTGGACGATCACCGACGCGCAGGGCAAGGACACGACGGTGATGATCTTCAACGTCAAGGAAGGTGTGAGCATCCCGCCGGACACCTTCGCCATCGACTATACGGCGAACAGAGAGCTGAATACGAAGACGCGGTAGATGCAGGTGTTGTGAAGGTTTCCCGGCGTCGGCGCTGCTCCTCACCCTTACCTCTCCCCGTGAAGAACGGGGAGAGGGGCGCGCCAGCGTTGGAGTTTATTCCTTCTCCCCATCCTTCACGAGGAGAAGGTGCCGGTCCACCCTCCGCAGCTGCAGCGCAGCTGCTGCGGAGGACGGGCAGGCGGATGAGGGGTGGCGCTGACCTCCGCCAGCGCTAACCGACGAGCGCAGGTCGGCTTGTCTTTCCGGCGCGCGGCTGGCAGTAGTTCGGCGACCTAGGCCGCCTTGGACCCGCCGCATGCCCTTTACAATCGCCACCTGGAACATCAACTCTGTGCGCTTGCGCATGCCGATCGTCGAGCGGCTCTTGAAAGAGCATGTGCCGGATGTGCTTTGCCTGCAGGAAACCAAGGTTCCGGACGAGCTTTTTCCCGAGAAGGCCTTCCGCAAGGCGGGCTACGAGCACATCCTTTTCCACGGCCAGAAGGGCTATCACGGCGTGGCGACCGTGGCGCGCCGGCCGATCGAGCTGGTCGAGAAGCGGCGTTTCTGCGAGATCGACGACAGCCGGCATCTGTCCGTCAAAGTGCAGGCCGGCGGCAGGTCGATCCTGCTGCACAATTTCTACGTTCCGGCCGGTGGCGACGAGCCCGATCCGGAGATCAACCGGAAATTCCGGCATAAGCTCGACTTCGTCCACGAGATGAACGGCGTGCCGGCGGGCCAGGACGATCAATCCGCCTCGATCCTGGTCGGCGACCTCAACATCGCGCCGCAGGAGCATGACGTCTGGTCGCACAAGCAATTGCTCAACGTCGTCAGCCACACGCCGGTCGAGACAGAAAACTTCGAGGCGATGCGGCAGGCAGGCGGTTGGGTCGACCTGATGCGGCTCAACGTGCCTGCCAAGCAGAAGCTCTACACCTGGTGGAGCTATCGCGCGAAGAACTGGGAGGCCTCGGATCGCGGGCGCCGGCTCGACCATGTCTGGTCATCGGCCAATCTGGTGCCGAGTTTTGCCGGCTACGAGATCCTGAAAATGGCGCGCGGCTGGGAGAAGCCGTCTGACCATGTGCCGGTTATCGCGCGGTTCGATCTGGAGTAGGTGGGCTGATATTCAGGTGATGCCGGCCTGCAAATGGCGGCTTCCTGCGCTTCCGGCCTTCGCCTGCCGAAGCACTCATGAGTGGCGTGGCAGTTAAATTAAGGCTACTGCCGGCGTAGGCCGGTGCTCACGTACTTTAAGTACGCTCCGCTCCGGTTCTCGGAAACCACCATTTCCGGCTCGGCCTGACCTGAATCTCAGCCCACCTAGGGGCTGGCTCCTCACTCCGTAAAACGCGGCGCCAGCGCCTCGATACGGGCGATCATCTGCTGGAACTCCTCCAGGATGCGCTCGTGCAGCTGCAGCGCCAGCTCCGGATATTCCTCCAGGATGCGGCGGAACATCTTGCGGCTCAAGCGGATCACTTCCGAATCGACCGCGGCCGAGGCGCTGGTCAGCCGATTGGTGTCGGCGATCAGCGCCAGTTCGCTGAGCATGGCGCCGGGGCCTGCCGTGCCGATCGGGACGCGTTCGCCGCCCTGCTCGCGATAGAGCGCGATCAAGCCGCTGACCACGATATAGGCCGAGTCGGCCACGTCATCCTCGCGGTAGAGCTTGTGGTCGGCCTGCAGAAAAGTGGTCTCGGCGCCGAAGGCGAGCAGGCGCAACTGTTCCTGCGTGAAGCCCTGAAAAAGCTTCACGGCGGACAGGATGCGGATGTCGTCATCCAGCGCCATGCTAGCTGTGTCCCCGAGCGGTCAGTCCAGTCCCTCCTTTGGAGCGGCGCGCCTCCCAGGCGTGCAAAGGAACGCTCCAACACTTGCAGCCTGCGCACCGTGCGATCCCAAAAATCGGTTCCGATTCCTGGGCCGATGCGTCCAGCGAGCCGATCCATCACCCTCCAGCACCAGGATCGTACCCTAAAGCGGTCCCGCCCGACCGCTCATTTGATCATGAAATGTTTAAGGAACCAGCTTGTAGCCGCCGCTTTCTGTCACAAGAATTTCGGCATTGGAAGGATCACGCTCAATCTTCTGGCGTAGCCGGTAGACATGGGTTTCCAGCGTGTGCGTGGTGACGCCGGAATTGTAGCCCCATACCTCCTCCAGGAGCACGTCGCGCGTCACCACCTTCTGGTCGGCGCGATAGAGATATTTGATGATCGAGGCTTCCTTTTCGGTCAGCCGCACCTTGGCGCCGCGCGGATCGATCAGAAGCTTCTGGCTGGGCTTGAACGTGTAGGGGCCGACCGAGAAGGTGGCGTCCTCGCTCTGCTCGTGCTGGCGCAGCTGCGCACGGATGCGCGCCAGGAGCACGGCGAAGCGGAAGGGCTTGGTCACATAGTCGTTGGCGCCGGCCTCGAGCCCCAGAATCGTGTCGGAATCGGTGTCGTGGCCGGTCAGCATGATGATCGGCGCCTTATAGCCGCCCTTGCGCAGGATCTTCACCGCCTCGCGGCCGTCCATGTCGGGCAGGCCGACGTCCATGATGAGTAGATCGACAAGACCGCCGCGCGCCGCGGCGACGCCTTTTGCGGCAGTGGCTTCCTGCTGGACGTCGAATTCCTCGTAAAGCGCCAGTTGCTCGACGAGGGTGGCTCGCAGGTCGTCGTCGTCATCCACGATCAGAATGGTGCGTGATGTCATGATCAATCCGTTGTTTTAAAAAGAATATTCAGTTGACCTCCCCCCATTTATGCGGAAGCTCACCGGCGCAACAGCCGATCACAGTGATTTGTTCCGTGACACAATCATACAAGAAAAAACGCGCGCGCAATGAGGCAGGCGCATTTTTGCCGAAAGGCCTGCGTGTCCTGGTTGTGCGCGCGAGGCCCGGCAACCCTGCGCAGGGGTTGCTGCAGGCCGGCAAAACGGTGTTTCCCTGCGCGCTCGGGCGCGGCGGCATCTCCGCCGGCAAGCGCGAGGGCGACGGCGCGACGCCGCTGGCCGCGATGCGGATATTGTCGGGCTATTTTCGCAACGACCAATTTCCCGGCGGGCGCCGGACAAGGCTGGCGATGGCGCGGATCGGGCCGGACCTCGGCTGGTGCGAGGTGCCGCACGACCGCAACTACAACCGTCCGGTCAAGATCCCTTACGGCGCCAGCCATGAACGGATGCGGCGCGCCGACCGGCTCTACGATGTATGCCTGGTGCTGGACTGGAACATCGCGCCGCGCCGGCGCGGGCGCGGCAGCGCGATCTTCTTCCATCTGGCGCGCCCGGGCTTCACGCCGACGCAAGGCTGCGTGGCGGTGACGGCGCGCACCATGACAAGGCTGCTGCCGCTGCTGTCGGATCGGACGGTGGTGAGGGTGGTGAGGTAGGGGGAATAGGGTTAGGCAGTAGGGATTAGGCAGTAGGAAGAGAGCAAATTGGCCTACTGCCTATTCCCTACTGCCTTTCTCTCACCGCCTCGGCTGCTCCCAGCCGGAACCCAGCAGCCCGATCATGCGGAGCTCGCGGTCCATCGCCTTGGTGACGTTCCGGCGCTCGGCGCCGATGTCGCGCAATTGGCTGTCGGAGAGATCCTCGACGGACTCGTGAGGAAGCCGGGCGGCGACCCGCGCCTGACGTAGCCAGTCGATCGCGGCGCGCAGCCAAAGGGCGACACCGGAGCGGGGTTTCAGGACGGTCTGGGACTTGAGAACGATCTCGGTCATGGCTTCATCCGTGTTCTCCGGACATCAAATCCGGTTTGATGGTGTTGCGATGAAACGATCATGCCGGATTGAAAAATAAACAGGAAACGAGTAGTTCTTGTTCGATCGTCAAGTTTTATTTGGAGATCGAATGTCCCGCCTGCTGCCCGGAACGCGTGCGTTGAGGACCTTCGAGGCGGCGGCCAGGCACCTCAATTTCACCCGCGCCGCCGATGAGCTCGGCCTGACGCCGGCGGCGGTCAGCCATCAGATCAAGGAAATCGAGGATCAGCTCGACCTGGTGCTGTTCACGCGCACCAGCCGCACCATCCGGCTGACCGAAGCGGGCAACGTGCTTCACGAGGCCTCGGTCGATGCGCTCGACCTGCTTGGCCGCGCCGTCAGCCGCGCGCGCAAGATGAGCAGAGGCACGGCGCTGCTCAAGATCACGCTTGACGCGCAGTTCGCGACCAAATGGCTGATGCGGCGCGTCGACGATTTCCGCAGGCAGCGGCCGGGAGTCGAGCTCCGCTTCGACATCGCCTCCAAGCTGCGCGACTTCGATCGCGATGATGTCGATGTCGGCATTCGATTCGGCGCCGGCAAATATCCGGGATTATGCGCGGACCGGCTGTTCGAGAACGTCATCATTCCTGTTTGCAGTCCGGCTCTGCTGCGGGCCGGACCGCCGCTGAAGGAGCCGCGCGACCTCTTCCATCACACGCTCGCCCACATCGAATGGTCCCGCCAGGGTATCACATGGCCGAACTGGCGCATGTGGATGGCGGCGGCCGGCGTCGATGATTTCGACGACAGCCGGACCATCGTGTTCGACACCTCGACGGATGTCGTCCAGGCGGCGCTCGACGGCGTTGCCGTCGCGCTCGCCGATTTCGCCATGGTCGCCAACGATCTGTCCGAGGGCAGGCTCATCCGACCGTTCGAGCTCGGCATCAAGGTCGCGCCGGAATTCGCCTACTTCCTGGTCTATCCCGAAGCGGTGAAGGACGACGGGCGCGTCATTGCCTTCCGTGAATGGCTTCTCGATGAGGTGGCGAAAGACGCGGACGCAGGGTGATGCCCGAATCCGCCGCGCGTATTCGGCTGCGGCGGAAAACTGTTCACACCTTTCCTGGCATCGCTCTAGCCAGCCGGTGCCGCAGGCGCGCCGAACCAGCCGATCACCACGCCGATGATGAGCAGAACGCCAAGCCAATGGCCGGCATCGATCAGCGTCAGGTCCCAGCCGAAGCCTTGGTAGCGGTGGTTGGCAGAAAGCGTGGTGGCGACGAAGCCCAACCAGAGCATGAAGCCGAAGATCACGCCTGCGAGCGGGTTTGGCTCGCCGCCGGTTATGGCGCCGACCACCAGCGTCATGACCAGCGCCATGATCACCTCGGCGACGAAACTGACGATAAACGGGGCGACGGATCGCTTCATGGTGGCAGGGTCGAGTTTTGCCGCCTTCAGCCAGGGCTTGCTCAAGCCCATGTACCAGACCGCGCCGAACAGCCACGCCACTACGGCGGCGACAATTACCGCCAGCCAATTCACCGTTGAGAAATCCATGAGTCCCCTCCCGAAAGATTAACGATGGAATCCCTGTTCGCCGGCTGCATCAAGCCGGCGCATTGGAAGCCCAGCGCCAGACGGTCGTGCGCTTGACCTCGGCATCCTCCAGCACGCGTGTCACCGGCACCTGATAGACGGCGAGCGATTGCAGCCCCTTCTTCGGCAGATAGGCACGGCCGGGATCGCCGACGAGGATGTCGGCGCCGCGCGCCTTCAGGCTGGTGAACCACGGCGCCAGCCTGTCCGCCAACGGCTTGTCGTAGAAGACGTCGCCGGCGAGCACGATGTCCCAGCCGTCATCCGTATCGATGCAGTCCGCATCCAGGAAATCGGCCTTCACGCCATTGGCTTCCAGGTTGAGCGTAATCACCGTTTGGCAAAAGGGGTCGATATCGGCGGCGATCACCTGCCTCGCGCCGGCCTTCAAGGCGGCGATCGCGACCATGCCGGAGCCGGAAGCGAAGTCGAGCACGCTTTTTCCCCGCACCGTCGCGGGATGGTCGAGCACATAGCGGGCGAGGCCTTGGCCGCCGGCCCAGGCGAAGGCCCAGAATGGCGGCGGCAGGCCGATCTCGGCCAGTTCCTCCTCGGTGCGCAGCCACAAATCATGCGCCTCGTCGGCCAGGTGCAGCAGCACTTCCGGCACATGCGGCGGCGCCATCAGCGCAGTATTGTCGAGGATGAATGTCTTCGCGCTTTTGGGCGTGAGCCTGGTCACGGCGCCGGGTTGAGATCGGCCATGCGGCAGACCTCTTTCCACTCTGCCGGCGTCACCGGCTGCACGGAAAGCCGGCCGAGCCGGACCAGCGCCATGTCGGCCAGCTTCGGATTGGCCTTGACCTCTTCCAGCGTCACCGGCTTCGGCACGTCCTTCCAGGCGCGGATGTCGACGCATTCCCAGCGCGGATCGTCGGTGGTGGTATCGGGGTGGGCAAGCGCGCAGACCTCGGCGATGCCGACGATGTCGAGGCCTTCGTTGGAGTGATAGAAGAAGCCGAGATCGCCGATTTTCATCGCCTTCATGTTGTTGCGCGCGGCGTAGTTGCGCACGCCGTCCCACTGCGTGCCGGCCTTGCCTTTCGCCTTCAGCGCCTCGAAGGAAAAGACCGAGGGTTCGGACTTGAACAGCCAGTAGTTCATCTCAGTTGTCCCATTGCCGTTGTCGATACGCCACTATCCAGCGTTCGCGCGCTTCCTACCCTTACCCCTTCCCCGTTCTCGCGGGGAGAGGGGAGCGCAGCCCAACACTCATGCGCTGGCGGGCTTCTGGAAGACCCAGTTCCATGCACGGATTTCGACGCTTTCGAACAGGCCGGCCTTGGCATAGGGGTCGGTGGCCGCCAGGGCTTGCGCGGCCGCCATATCCGCCGCTTCGATCATGACCAGGCTTCCGTCGGGCTTGCCGTCTCCGTCGAGGAAGGGGCCGGCAAAGGCGAGTTTCCCTTCGCTGATCAGGGCTTCCAGGAACGCCGCATGCGCCGGCCTTGTATCGGCGCGCAGTTGCAGGCTGCCCGGCTTGTCCTTGCAAATCAACGCAAACAGCATGTCTAAAACTCCGATGCTTCAGATGTCGGTTTCGGTTTTGAGCGGCCGCGTCATCAGCGCCGTCACGGCCTGGCCGATGGTCACCTTGCCGTCGAGGATGGCGGCCACTGCGGCAATGATCGGCGCCTCGATGCCGCGCTCGGCAGCGATGCGGGCGGCAATGCCGGCCGTCGGCACGCCTTCGGCGAGCGGCAGGCCGGCAAGCGGCTTGCCCTTGCCGAGCGCCAGGCCATAGGCGAAATTGCGCGATTGGGCGGAGGAGCAGGTGAGCAGCAGGTCGCCGAGGCCGGAAAGTCCCATCAGCGTCTCCGGCTTGGCGCCGAAGGCCGCGCCGATGCGGCGCAATTCGACGAAGCCGCGCGTCACCATGGCGGCCTGGGCGCTGGCGCCGAGCCCGGCGCCGGTCACCGCGCCGGCGGCGATGGCAAAGACGTTCTTCAGCGCGCCGCCGATCTCGACGCCGATCAGGTCGTCGCTGGAATAGCAGCGCAGGTTCTCGGCCGAAAAGCGGGCGGCGAGCTCCGCCGCCAGTTTCCCGTCCCGGGCGGCAACCACGACGGCCGTCGGCAGGCCGCGCGCAACATCGCTGGCAAAACTCGGACCGGAAAGTGCCGCGACAGGATTGTTCGGCAGGCTTTCCTCGACGATTGCCGACAGCAGCGCGCCGGTGTCGCGCTCGATACCCTTGGCGCAGAGGACCAGCGGGACGCCGTTCGGCACGTGGCCGGCGGCGGTGGCCAGTACCGCGCGCAACGACTGCGCCGGCGTCACCGCCAGCACGCAGTCGGCGCCGCCGAGCGCCGCGGCGATGTCGCTGGTGGCGACGATGCCGGGCTCGATCGCGATGCCCGGCAGATATCGCGGATTCTCGCCGCGATCGATGGCGGCGACAGTTTCAGCATCGCGCGCATAGAGGCGGACAAAATGCCCGGCCCGCAGCATAGCGAGCGCCAGTGCTGTGCCCCAGGCGCCGCCACCAAGCACCGCGACGCGCCAGCCGCTTGGCGTTTTGGCCTGTCCACCGCTCGTGACCGCGTCAGTCATGCCTTGGCACCGCGCCGGCCCGAGCCGACTATCGGGGCAGAGACACTGTCCAGCGGCCAGCGCGAGCGCGGCACGAAGTCGGTGGCATTCTCGCCCGCCATGCCGGCGCGCAGCCGCTCGATGCCGGCCCAGGCGATCATCGCCGCATTGTCGGTGCAGAGCTTTTGCGGCGGTGCCACGAACGCAAAGCCGGCTTCGGAGCACAGGGCTTCCAGCGTCGCCTTGATCGTCCGGTTGGCGGCGACACCGCCGGCGACGACCAGCGCAGGGCTCGCCTTGTCGGGAAATTCCCGGCGGAAACGGGCGAGAGCGCGCGCGACACGGTCGCCCAGCGCATCGGCCACCGCCGCCTGGAAGGAGGCGCAGATGTCGGCGACGTCCTGATCGCTGAGCGGCGCGATCGCCGTCGCCGCCTGGCGCACGGCGGTCTTCAGCCCGGAAAAGGAGAAGTCCGGCTGCGCCGAACCTTTCATCGGGCGCGGGAAGGCGAAGCGGCTGGCATCGCCCTTGGCCGCCGCCTTCTCGACATTCGGTCCGCCCGGATAGGGCAGGCCGAGCATCTTGGCCGTCTTGTCGAAGGCCTCGCCCAGCGCATCGTCGATGGTCGTTGCCCAGCGCTGGTAGTCGCCGACGCCGCGCACCGCGACGATCTGGGTATGGCCGCCCTAGTCGCCGACGCCGCGCACCGCGACGATCTGGGTATGGCCGCCGGAAACGAGCAACAGCAGATAAGGAAAATCGAGCCCATCAGTCAGTCTTGCCGTCAGCGCATGGCCTTCGAGATGGTTGATGGCAATCAGCGGCTTGTTGGCGGCGGCAGCGATCGCCTTGGCGGTCATCAGCCCGACGATCAGCCCGCCGACCAGACCCGGCCCGGCCGTGGCGGCGATCGCATCGACCTCGTCGAGCGATACCGCCGAATCGGTCAGCGCCGCCTCGACGATGCCGTCCAGCGCCTCGACATGGGCACGCGCCGCGATCTCGGGCACGACACCGCCGAAGGCCGCATGTTCCTCGATCTGGCTCAGCACCACATTGGACAGGATTTCGGGCGCGGAGCCGCCGTCCAGCGCCACCACGCTGGCGGCTGTCTCGTCGCAACTCGTCTCAATGCCCAGAACGCGGATCAATTCGTCGCTGTCCTCGAAGATTGTGTCGCCGGCTATTCCTATATAGGACAAGGCCGGCCAGGCTTCGCCTGCCGGGGGTTATCACGGACCGCGCGCCATGCAAACTTTGAAAATCGGAACACGTGGCAGCCCGCTGGCGCTCGCCCAGGCGCATGAGACGCAAGCGCGGCTGATGAAGGCGCAGGGCCTTCCCGAAGACGCATTCGAAGTGGTGCCCATCTCGACCAGCGGCGACCGCATCCAGGACCGGCCGCTGTCGGAAGCCGGTGGCAAGGGCCTGTTCACCAAGGAGATCGAGGAAGCGCTGCTCGACGGCCGCATCGACATCGCTGTGCATTCCTCCAAGGACATGCCGACGGTGCTGCCCGATGGACTGGAGCTCTCCACCTTTCTGCCGCGCGAAGACGCGCGCGACGCCTTCATCGGCAAAGCGGTGAAGCGGATCGTCGAGCTCCCGCGTGGCGCCAGGGTCGGCTCGTCGTCGCTGAGGCGCCAGGCACTGATCCGCCGGATGCGGCCCGATCTCGACGTGGTGATGTTCCGCGGCAATGTGCAGACAAGACTGCGCAAGCTGGACGAAGGCGTCGCCGAGGGCACCATTCTCGCCTATGCCGGGCTGAAGCGGCTCGGCCTCGAAAGCGTCATCACCGACCTGATGCCGCTGGACGTCTTCCCGCCGGCGCCGGGCCAGGGCGCGATCGGCATCGAAAGCCGCATCGGCGACGGCGCGGTGGAAAGAATGCTGGCGGCCATCCACGATGTGCCGACCGGCCAGGCATTGGCCTGCGAGCGCGCCTTTCTTGCCGCGCTCGACGGTTCCTGCCGCACGCCGATCGCCGGCCACGCGACCATATCGGGTGAAAAACTGTCTTTCGCCGGTCTGATCATCTCGCCCGACGGCACCGAGTCGCATGAAGTTCGGCTGGACGGCCCGGCCCGGGATGCGGCGGAGATAGGCGCGGAAGCCGCGCGGACGGTGCGCGCCAAGGCCGGCGCAAAATTCTTCGACGGGTGGGCCTGACATGGTCCGCGTCCTGGTGACGAGGCCGAAGCCAGGCGCCTCCCGCACGGTCCGGCGGCTCGAAGCCCAGGGATTTCAGCCCGTCCTGCTGCCGCTGACCGAAACGGTGGCGCTGCCGGTCGAGGCCAGCGTCTTTTCCGCTGCAGCGGTCGCCGTCACCAGCGCCAACGCGGTTCGTCATGCGCCGAAGAAGCTGCTCGCGGCGCTTGCCGCCTTGCCTTGCCATGCCGTCGGCAAAAGGACCGCGGAGGCTTGCCGCGCGGCTGGGTTTCTCTCCGTCGCTGAAGGCCCAGGCGATGCGGGGGCATTGGCCGATGCGATCAGCGGCGAGCTCGCGGGCAAGGACCTCGCCTATCTTTGCGGCCGCGTGCGTTTCCCCGCCTTCGAGGAGCGGCTTGCGACAGCCGGCGTTCGGGTCCGCACGATCGAGACCTACGACACCGTTCGGCTGACCCATACCGATGCAGAGATCGTGACGCGCCTTTCGAACAGGCCGGTCGACGCGGTGCTGCTCTATTCGGCCAGGGCGGCCGAGGCGCTGAGTCCGCTGATCCGCCGGCCCGCCCTGCGTGACCTGTTCGAAAAGGCGGCGTTTCTGGCGCTGTCCGCGCGCGTCGCTAAGGCATTGGACGGGGTCGTCGAGCAAAAGGTCCGCATTGCCTCCCAACCCGACGAGGACGCGCTGCTGGCGCTTTTGTCGCTGCCGGGTTGAGCCGCGTCATCACACCGCCCCTTTTCACCGCTTGGTGATGTGCTAGAGCATCCCCTAGACCCTTTGAACCATCCTCAAGCCAGTTCGCGGAGCCCAAGCATGGTCAAGACGCCGAAGGTGCGACATTCGAAGAGCCGCCGTGAGCCGGTGACCATCGACCTCGAACCCGGCGCCGTCTCGCGAATCACCGACGAGGATGGCGCCAAGGACGAGGCCAACCCGGAACAGACCGACGAGGCGAAGGCGGAGGAAGCGGCCGTCGCCTCGCAGCCGGACGCTCCGGAAGTGCCGATCCACGCCGAGCAGACCGAGATCGAGCCGTGGGAACACGCCGATGCGGCGCAGGCCGGGGCTGACGAGTCTGAAGCCAGGAGCAAGGATGAGGCGGAGGCGCCCTATCCGGGCGGTGAAGAGGCTTCGAAAAGCGAGCCAAAGAATGTCGGCTACGATTTCGAGGATGCTTCGGCGACCAGGACCGGTTCCGCCGCCTCTGCGCCGAAACCGGGCGAGACCCGGAGCGACGATCGTGCGACGTCGGCTTCCGGACGTGCCGGAGTGCGCACCATCGCCGCCGGCCTCATCGGCGGCGTGATCGCTCTCGCCGGCGCCGGTCTCCTGCAGGCGGTCGGCTTGCTCGGCTCGCCGGCCTCCGGTGGACCATCGCTCGACGGCGTCAATAGCGAGATCGCTTCGCTCAAGGGTGAAATCACGGCGCTGAAGGAAACGGGCGATGCCGGCGCCTCGGCCAAGGTTGACGGCCTGTCGTCGGCGCTCGACCAGGTGAAGTCGGATATCGCGGCGCTGAAATCGTCGGCTGGACAAAGCGGCGACGGCACCGCGCTCAAGGCGCTCAACGACAAGGTCGGCCAGATCGAGACCGCAGTTGCCGACCTGCAGAAGGCAGGCAGTGCCGCCCCCGTCGATCTCGGACCGCTCAACGAGAAACTCGCCGGGCTCGACGCGCTGGTGAAATCGGCCGGCGACGCGGCGAAGGCCGAAGACGGCCGGATCGCGGCGCTGGAACAGTCGGTGCAGCAGCTCTCCGGCAAGGTCGAGGCGCAGGCCTCGCAGCCCAAGATCGCGCTGGCGATTGCCGCCTCGGCGCTGAAGGCTGCGCTCGACCGCGGCGCGCCGTTCGCGACGGAGCTCGATACTTTCGCGGCGATCGCGCCAAACGCGCCCGAGCTTGGAGTTCTGCGCGGCTATGCGGAAAAAGGTGTTCCCACCCGTGCCACGATCGCCTCGGAAGCCGATGCCGCTGCCAACGCCATGGTCGAGGCGGCGACTCCGGTCGACCAGAATGCCGGCTTCTTCCAAAGTCTGGTGTCGAGCGCCGAATCGCTGGTCAAGGTACGGCCGGTCGGCGCCGTCGAAGGCAAAGGCGCGCCGGAAACCGTGGCGCGCATGGAGGTGGCGGTCAACCAGGGCGACTATGCCAAGGCGCTCAGCGAATACGACACGCTGCCCGACGCGGCAAAGGCGGCCGGCGCCGATTTTGCCGGCAAACTGAAGGCGAGGCTCGAGGTCGAAAGGCAGATCGAATCGCTGATTGCCGGCGCGACGAAGGCGTGAGGACCATCCGATGATCCGCATCCTCATCTTCCTTGCCGTCGTCTTCGCGCTGGGGCTGGGCTTCGCCTGGCTGGCCGACCGTCCGGGCGAGATGCTCGTCACCTTCAACGGCTACCAGTACCAGGTCACGCTGATGGTGGCGGCGGTGGCGATCGTGGCCGTGGTCGCCGCGGTGATGATCGTCTGGTGGCTGATCAAGTCGCTGTGGAACAGCCCCTATACGATCTCGCGCTATTTCCGGGTGCGCCGCCGTGACCGCGGCTACCAGGCGCTGTCGACCGGCATGATCGCGGCCGGCGCCGGCGACGGCGCACTGGCCCGCAAGAAGACCAAGGAGGCGGCCAAGCTGATCAGCTCCGACCAGGAGCCGCTGATCAATCTGCTCGACGCGCAGGCCTCGCTGCTCGAAGGCGACCACGAAGGCGCGCGGGAGAAGTTCGAGCGCATGCTCGACGATCCGGAAATGCGGCTGCTCGGCCTGCGCGGGCTCTATCTCGAGGCCGAACGGCTGGGCGACCGCAACGCCGCGCGCCACTATGCCGGCCGCGCCGCGGCAGTGGCGCCGCAGCTCGCCTGGGCGGCGGAATCGACGCTGGAGGAACTGACCGAGCGTGGCGACTGGGACGGCGCGCTGAAGCTGGTCGAGGCGCAAAAATCCACCCGGCAGATCGAGCGCGATGCCGCCAACCGCCGCCGCGCCGTGCTGCTCACGGCCAAGGCGCAGTCGCTGATCGACAGCGATCCGAATGCCGCCCGGACTGCCGCCGTCGAAGCCAACAAGCTGGCGCCCGATTTCGCGCCGGCCGCGGTGGTCGCGGCCAATATGCTTTTCCGGCAAAACGACGTGCGCAAGGGTTCCAAGATCCTGGAGACGGCCTGGCGGGCCGAGCCGCATCCGGACATCGCCGAGCTCTACACGCATGCAAGGCCGGGCGATGCCGTGCTCGACCGTCTCAACCGGGCGAAAAAGCTGCAGGAGATGAAGAAGAACCACGCCGAATCGTCGATGGCCGTGGCGCGCGCCGCGCTCGACGCGCAGGATTTCGCCACCGCCAGGCACGAGGCGGAGGCCGCGATCCGCATGGATCGCCGCGAAGGCGCCTATCTGTTGCTGGCCGACATCGAGGAGGCCGAAAGCGGCGACCAGGGCAAGGTGCGGCAGCTTTTGTCGAAAGCCGTGCGCGCGCCGCGCGATCCGGCATGGGTCGCGGACGGCGTCGTCTCCGAGCGCTGGGCGCCGGTGTCGCCGATCACCGGCAAGTTGGACGCCTTCACCTGGCGCGCGCCGATGGAGCGGCTCGGGCAGCTGATCGACAGCGAGGTTGATGCCGCCATACCAGCAATCCCCGCCTCCGCGCCGGCTGTGCCGACTGAAGAGAAGACGATCGATATCGTGCCCGACGGCACTGCCGAAAAACCGGCCACCGCGGCTGCGAACGGGGGGCAGAAGGACGGGACCGTCGCCGCAACCGACGACGCGGCAGGCGAGCAGGCACCGGAGCCGCCGCGCTTGCCGGATGATCCCGGCGTCGCGCCGGAAGACGAGGCGGAAAAATCGCCGCGCCGGTTTCGTTTGTTTTGAGACCGGTTATGGCGGACAGGGAAAAAGTGTCGATGTTCGAACGCGTGTTGTCCTTTCTGAGGGATTTGCCGGCCAGCGAGGCCAAGCCGAGCGCCGACGATCCGCGCGTCGCGGCCTCGGCGCTGCTCTACCATGTGATGAACGCCGACGGCGTGCGCCAGGATGTCGAGTGGGAGCGGTTCAAGGAGATTCTCGCCAAGACCTACTCGATCCGCGGCGACGAGCTCGACGCGCTGGCGGCCGCCGGCGAGCGCGCCGACAATGAGGCGATCGATCTCTACGCCTTCACCAGTGTGCTCAAGCGCCATCTCGACGCCGACGCGCGCAAGGCCTTCATCGGCCTGATGTGGGAGATCGTCTATGCCGATGGCGAATTGCACGAGCTCGAGGACAACACTGTCTGGCGCGTCGCGGAATTGATCGGCGTCGAGCGGCAGGATCGAATCGAGGCGCGCCGCAAGGCGGCGGCCGAGGCGCCCGGCGCGCGCGGGACGTCGAGCGACGAATAGGACTACGCCTGCCCATGCCACCCAGACCGAGGCCGAGACCAAAAATCCTGATCGTGCTGCATCAGGAGACTTCGAGCCCCGGCCGCGTCGGCCACATGCTTCTGGAAGAAGGCTTCGATCTCGACATCCGCCGGCCTCCGCTTGGCGAAGAGCTGCCTTGCACGCTGGACGGCCATGCCGGGGCGGTGATCTTCGGCGGGCCGATGAGCGCCAACGACCAGGACGAGTTCGTCCGGCGTGAGACCGACTGGCTCGAAATCCCGCTCAAGGAAAACCGGCCGTTTCTCGGCATCTGCCTCGGCGCGCAGATGCTCGCCAATCATCTCGGCGGCAAGGTCGAGGGTCATGGCGAAGGGCTGGTCGAGATCGGCTGGTATCCGCTGAAGGCGACCGAGGCGGGCAAGAAACTGCTGCACTGGCCGGAGATGGTCTAGCAGTTCCACCGCGAGGGCTTTTCGCTGCCGAAGGACGCGACGTTGCTTGCGACCGCCGAAACCTATCCCAACCAGGCCTTTCGCTATGGCGACAATGCCTGGGGCATCCAGTTCCACGGCGAGCTGACCAGGGTGATGATGCAGCGCTGGGTGGTGCGCGGCGCGCACCGCTTCGAGCTGCCCGGCGCGCAGCCCGGCCGCGACCATCTCGGCGGCCGGCTGATCTGGGACATGCACCTCAAGCGCTGGCTTGGCGAATTTTTAGGCCTGATTTTTGGCAAGCCGGCCGTGGGATAGAGTAAAACCGATTGCTCTGAGAACGTGGCCAGCCAAGATTCATTGATTCGCGCCGACATACTCGGCCGCATGATGAACGCGCTGACGCTACACAAAGAATTCGACGACAAATGCGATTTGGTTCCGCTTATAGATATTAATTCATTCGAAAATTACTACGAAAAACTGACTTGGAGTCTAAGCCATTCAGACCTCGCACTGGTACAAAAACACTACTCCGACGCCCAAACCACTTGGAGCGCCAAAGGCGGCGGGATACCCGGAACAGAGTGTGATGACCTTAGCTATGAAATTCTGTATTTCGATATTGGAACCCCGAATCCCCGCGACGAGATGCTAAGTCTACTCAATGCGGCGCCTCGTGGCAGTTCACAGTACAAAATCTACGCGGCGGCGGTGGCATGGGGTGGATATCTCCAAGCTTCCATCACCTGTCCCGATTACTATGTCAGTTCGATCTCCGTAGATAAGGTCCAAAAAAGCAATAGGGACGAGTTTCGAGTTCCGTACCTATTGGCAAGGATGGCTGCCGTTAAAGCCCCTCCTGATTGTCGAGATATCGAGCCTTTCGCGCGTGATGGCGGTGTATATCGCGCTAGAAACAAGTGAGAAGAACTGCGCTTTCACGTTCGTGCCATCGCAGCTCAGCCGCAATTCCATGTCTCCACGGCGGACCGATGCGTCGTAGTCGGATCCGGCGCTCAATCAATTCCGGCTGTTCAGATGCCGCACCTGCCGCAGCGCGGGGAACAAATACGCCCACAATCCAGCGACCGCGATGGCGCCGATGCCGCCGATGACCACCGCCGGAACCGTGCCGATTAGCGCCGCCATGGTGCCGGCGCGGAATTCGCCGACCTCGTTGGAGGCGCCGACGAAGACCTGGTTGACGGCGTTGACGCGGCCGCGCACCTCGTCAGGCGTCCACAGCTGGATCAGCGTCTCGCGGATATAGACGCTGAACATGTCGGTGGCGCCGAGCATGGCGAGCACCGCGATCGACAGCCAGGTGAGGGTCGAAACGCCGAACAGAACGGTGAAGGCGCCGAACAGCGCGACGAAGCCCAGCATGATCTTGCCGGCATGGTCGCGGATCGGGTGGCCGGCGAGCCAGACCGCCACCGCGATGGCGCCGATGCCGGGCGCCGAGCGCAGCAGGCCGAGGCCCCAGGGGCCAAGTTCCAGTATGTCGCGCGCATAGACCGGCAGCAGCGCCGAGGCGCCCGACAGAAGCACGGCAAAGAGGTCGAGCGAGATCGCGCCAAGCACGATCTTCTCGCTCCAGATATAGCGGAAGCCGGCAAACAGCGTCTGCATCGTCGGCTTGTCGGTAGCCGTCTGCTGGGCGGGCTTGGGGATGGTGAAGATGAGCAGCGCGGCGGCCAGCATCATGATGGCGGCAGTGGCGTAAGCGATCTCCGCCGAAAGGCCGTAGAGCAGGCCGCCGGCGACCGGGCCGACAATCGTCGCCGTCTGCCAGGCGGACGAGTTCCAGGCAATCGCGTTGGCGAAATCCTGCGGCGGCACAAGATTGGCGACCAGCGAGGACGATGCCGGCCCATAGAAGGCACGGGCGATACCGAACATGGCGAGCACGACGAAGATCGGCAACGGGCCGCCAAGGCCGCGCAGCGTCAACAACAGGAGAGCGAGCGCGCAGCCGGCCTCGACGAGCGACGCCAATGTCATGATCAGGCGGCGGCCGAAGCGGTCGGCGACGACGCCGGTGATGAGGACCAAGAGCAGCGACGGCAGGAACTGGACGATGCCGACGATGCCGAGGTCGAAGGGGTTGCGCGTCAGGTCGTAGATCTGCCAGCCGACGGCGACCGAGACGATCTGGGTGGCGAAAGTGGTGAGGAAGCGCGCCGTCCAGTAGCTGAGGTACGGTCGGTGCCGGAAAGCGGCGTATCGCTGTTCAGGTGAGGTTGCTTCGGCAGTCATGGTCTGGGGGCCCCGTTGTGACATCGGCCGGCGGGGCACTTCCACGGTGGGCGCTGGTCCGGCCGGAGACCCTTAGCCCAGTTCGTTTCGTCGCGCGCGCAAAAAATCCGCGCCGGATGCAGGAAATCCGGAAATTATCGTTCGCGGTACAAGGAGGCTCAGCCTCTCAACGCCGCGGAGATCGCTTGCAACCCGCCGCGCAATTCCGCCTCCTTCGGCCAGCCGAAGCCGACGCGGAAGAAGCGCTTCGGCATTTCGAACCAGTGGCCGGGGCCGACATAGGTGCCGTGCTCTTCCAGGAGCCTCGCGTAGAACCGTTCGAGGTCGAAGCCGGCATCGACGTTCAGCCGCGGGAAGCCGACGACGCCGCCTTGCGGACGCACCCAGTCGACCAGCGGCTCGCCATCGATCCAGGCCTGGACGATATCGCGGCGCTTCGCCATGTCCGGCAGCAGCGACTTGAGGAAGGCGTCGCGGCGCTCGAGCATGGAGCGCGCGATCGCCTCGTCGATGACGCTGCCGCAGATGCCGATCTGCTCCTTGGCGGCGAGGAACGTCTCCTTGAGAGCCTCGTCCTTCGTGACCAGCCAGCCGATGCGGATGCCGGGAATGCCGAAGGCCTTGGACAGCGAGGAGACGCTGATGGCGGTGGGACTGAGCGATGCCGCCGAAGGCAGGCGCTCGCCATAGGAAAGGTCTCGATAGGTCTCGTCGACCAGCAGCCGGCAGCGCCGGCCCTCGGCGAGCGCGACCAGTGCATCGAGATCGGTGCGGCTCATCATGGTGCCGGTCGGGTTGTGCGGGCAGGTGACGCTGATCAGCCTGGTGTTCGGCCGCACGGCTGCCGCGACGCGCGCGACATCGATGGCGAAGCCGTCGTCGAAATCGAGATCGACATAGCTGATGGCGCAGCCGATCGCCTTGGGCGTCACGATGTTGGTGGCATAGTTCGGCCGCACGACGACGAGATGGTCATCGGCCGAAAGCAGCGAGGTGGCGATGATGAACAGCGCCCCGGCGGCGCCCGCGGTCACCAGCACGTCGTCGGCGGAGAGCCCTTCATCCTACCCGGCGATCAGCGCTCGCAGCTCTTTTTCGCCGCGGTGCTCGCCGTAGAAAAGGGTGAGGTCGGGCAACGACAGGCCAATGTCGGAGAGCTTCCGGTCGGCGATCGAGCTTTCGGAGAGATTGAAGCGGATGCGCTCGTAACCGTATTCCTCCGGTGCCTCTTTCTCGATCACCATACGCGCGTAATTCATGGCTCACCCCAACAGCCTTGTTCGGTTTTATCCAAGCCATAAAAGCAGGAAGCCTGCCAAGGCGGATTCCTCGGCAGGCTTCTCTAACCGTTGGCACAGGCGCCGGTGCCGCTTAAAGCAGGTCGCGCTGAAGCGAATTCAGGCGACGCACTTTAAATCTTTGTTTTGATGGATGTCGTTCTCCCAAAACCGCTGCGCACTTTCGGGCGACATGCATTAGGCGGGAGCCTTGGCTTTCCGTCCCCTGGCGGGCTTCACCGGCTCGGCTTCCGCCTTGCGGCCGAGGCCGATCGACTTGGCGAGCTCGGAGCGCGACGCCGCATAATTGGGCGCGACCATCGGGTAGTCCACGGGGAGGCCCCATTTGGTCCGGTAGGCCTCCGGGGTCAGTCCGAAATGGACGCCGATATGGCGCTTCAACGATTTGAACTTCTTCCCGTCCTCGAGGCAGATGATGTAGTCCGGCGTCACCGAGCGCCGGGGATTGACGGCGGGGACGGGCAGCGGTGCCGGCGGCGCCGGCGGCTGGTTCAGTCCGCCGATCGAGGAGGCGACGCTGGCGATGAGCTCGCCCAGGCCCGAAGCCGGCAGCCGGTTCTTGGCGACATAGGCCGACACGATGTGGGCGGTGAGCTCGAGCAAGTCGGCTTCTTCCTTGGCTGTGTTGGTGTCCTCGTCCACGTCAATTCCTCCTCTATGCCGCACGGCCGCAAATCGGGATGTAAACCAGAGCGCCGCCGCTTCCTTCGCGCCGGGGAAGGCACATCGTGCGGCAGGCCGGCGAATTCCTAGTCGGCAAATCTGCGCGGCGCAACGACCAGCGGCGCGATTACACGCTATTTTGAACAACTATACTGAAAAGTAAAAATATCAGACGATCAGCGCCTTGTCGCGCCACAGTCGAAATCCGCCTTCGAAGGCGCGTGTGTTGTCGCCGCGCCTGGATTTCCCCGGCAATTCATCGAGCTTGTCGACATTGCCGCCGCCGATGACCACATAGTCCGGCTGCAAGGCGGCGCGAAGCCTGTTTACGACATCGAAAACGTATTTGCGCCATTTTTTCTTGCCATGCTTTACCAGCCCGCGCTCGCCGACATAGTCCTCGAAGCTGCAGCCTTTCTTGTAGGGAAGGTGGGCAAGCTCCATCGGCTGCCCGACATTGTCGAGGACCATCGCGGCGCCCAGGCCCGTGCCCAGGCCGAGGAACAGCATGCGGCCGCCCTCATAGCTGCCGATCGCCTGCAAAAGAGCGTCGTTGACGAGCTTGACCGGCTTGCCGAAGGCGGCAGCGAAATCATAGCCCTTCCAGCCTTTGCCGAGATTGAAGGGATCTAGCGAAGGCTTGTTGTCTCTGACCGGACCTGGATAGCCCATCGAGATGACATCATAGCTCAGTCCCTCGGCCAATTTCTTCACCGACGCGACGACCTGCTCAGGTGTCAGGCCGGGGCCGGACTCGACGCGGCGCATCTCGCCGCCGGCGCTGGTGAGGATCTTCACATGCGAGCCGCCGACATCGATGGTGAGCACGATCTGCCCGCCCTTCGACGCAGCCGGTTTTGCCGCTTTCGCCATTCCATTCCTCCCGTGCTACTTGGTCGGATTGATCCAGCCATTGGGCGGGCCGAAGCCGTTCATGGCATCGGCCGGTCCCCAGGTCTTGGGCGCATAGATCTGCGGCGGCGTGGTGTCGCCGAGCACCGGTCCGACAATGCGCCATGCGAGCTCGGCCGCATCCTGGCGCGTGAACAGCTGGCCGTTGCCGTTCATGGCATCGCCGATCAGCCGCTCATAGGGCGGCATGTCGCCCTTGGTGTCGTCGAGCGCGGTCAGTTCCACCTGCTCGCCGATCATGTCGTCGCCGGCCACCTTGCGCTGGGCGCCGATCGAGATCGCCACCTGCGGGTCGATGCGGAAACGGACATAGTTGGCGTCGCCCGGCTTGATCGGGTCGAAAACGTCGAGCGGTGGCCGCTTCAGCCGCACGATCACTTCGGTCGCGTGCACCGGCATGTTCTTGCCGGCGCGGATGAAGAACGGCACATCCTGCCAGCGCCAGGTGTCGACGAAGAAGCGCACCGCGGCGAAGGTTTCGACCGGGGAGTTCGGCCGCACGCCAGGCTCCGCCAGATAGCCGTCGAACTGGCCGCGCACGACATCGTCCTTGGTCAGCGTGCGGATCGCGCGCAGCACCTGCACCTTCTCGTCGATCAGGTCGTCGGCCGAGCGGCCAACCGGCGGCTCCATAGCTAAAAGCAAAAGGATATTGAGCAGATGGTTCTCGATAACGTCGCGGATGCAGCCGACATCGTCATAGAATTTGCCACGACCTTCGATGCCGAAATCCTCGGCCATGGTGATCTGCACGCTTTCGACGAAATTGCGGTTCCAGATCGGCTCGAGGAAGGCATTGGCGAAGCGGAAATAGAGCAGATTCTGGATCGCCTCCTTGCCGAGATAATGGTCGATGCGAAAGATCGACTGCTCGTCGAACACCAGGTGCAGCACGCGGTTCAGCCAACGCGCCGACTGCAAGTCGTGGCCGAACGGCTTTTCGATCATCAGCCGCGCGCCGCGCGCGGTGCCGGACTGTTCCAATCCTTGGACCACGGTTTCGAACATGGTCGGGGGCACCGCCATGTAGTGTAGCGGCCGCTGCGCCGAGCCAAGCGCCGTCTTCAGCTTCTCGAAGGTAGCGGAATCTCGATAATCGCCGCTGACATAGCGCAGCAATGAGGCGAGCTTGGCGAACACCTCATCGTCCGCGCTGCCCAGCGCATTGACGACGCCGTCGCGGGCACGGTCCGCCAGCTTTCCAATGTCCCAGGGGTCGAAGGCGACGCCGATCACAGGCTCGGTGAGCGTTCCCTTGGCGACCATCTGGTAGAGCGCCGGAAAAATCTTCTTGTGCGCAAGGTCGCCGGTCGCTCCGAAAAGCACCAGCGTGTCGGACCTCTCCTGGCTCATCCTGCCTCTCCCCCTCAACCGCCGATCTTCGGCTTCTCGACATGGCCGCCGAATGCATAGCGCATGGCGGACAGAAGCTTGTCGGCGAATTGGGATTCGCCTTGCGAGGAGAAGCGATCGAACAGCGCCGAGGAGAGCACGGGCGCCGGAACGCCGGTGTCGATCGCCGCCTTCAGGGTCCAGCGGCCTTCGCCCGAGTCCGACACCCGACCGCCGAACTGCGTAAGCGCGGGGTCGTTTTTCAGCGCGCCGGCGGTGAGGTCGAGCAGCCAGGAGCCGATGACGCTGCCATGCCGCCAGACCTCCGCCACGGCCGGCAGGTCGATGTCGAACTGGTAATACTGCGGATTTTCGAGCGGGCTGGTTTCGGCGTCCGACGTCCGGTCGCGTTTGCCGGCGTTGGCCGATTTCAGGATGTTGATGCCCTCGGCATAGGCGGCCATCACGCCGTATTCGATGCCGTTGTGCACCATCTTGACGAAATGGCCGGCGCCGCTCGGTCCGCAATGCAGATAGCCGTAAGGCGCAGTCCCGACGTCCTTCGGCGGACTGGAACCCGGGTCGGCGCCCGGGGCCAGCGTGGCGAAGACCGTATCGAGGTGCTGCACGGCTTCATCGGGGCCGCCGATCATCAGGCAGTAGCCGCGCTCCAGTCCCCACACGCCGCCGCTGGTGCCGACATCGACAAAGCTGATGCCTTTGGTCGCCAGTTTCGCGGCCTGGTCGACGGCGTCATGGTAATAGGAATTGCCGCCGTCGATGATGATGTCGCCGGGCTCCATTAGCGCCGCCACCTGGTCGACGATCCTGCCGGTGATCGCGGCCGGCAGCATCAGCCACGCACAGCGCGGCTTGGCCAGCTTGGCCACGAACTCTTCCAGCGAGGCGGCGCCGATGGCGCCGTCCTTGACCATGCCGGCGACGCTTGCGGAGTTGATGTCGTAGACGACGCATTCGTGGCCGTCGCGCATCAGGCGCCGCACCATATTGGCGCCCATCCTGCCCAGTCCCATCATTCCGATCTGCATGGTGTCATCCCGATTGCTTGAGGAAAGAAATGTCTACTGGCCGCGCTGTCTTGATCATGATCTTTTCCGAAAACCGCTATCACTTTTCGGGATCATGATTGAGGATCGATGCCGACGGTGAAGTCGACATTCTCCCAACGGCTGGCTTCGGGCCAGAAAAAAGTGAAGGCGACCGTCGATCCCGGCGGCAGGCCGGCAACGGACAGGTCGACCAGGTGGACGCCGAAGGCGTTCTCGGCCGTCTTGTCGTCGTGCACCGTCAGCCATTTGTCGCTGCTCCAGTGGACCACGCCGCGGGCCGAAAGCTCGACGCGCAGCACCTTGCCGGCGGGGATCGACCGGATCTTGTTGTTGAAGCGCCATGTGCGGAAGGGCGAGACGGTTTTTCGCTTGATGTAGCGCTCGACGCCTTGCGGCGGCATGTCGAACACCGCGCCGTCGCGCAGCGAGCGCAACAGCTTGACATGCTCGGCATGCGCCCAGACCAGCGGCATAGCGCTGCCGGACGGCGCGCCGAGCCGCAATTCGCGCTCCGGCATGTCGGGTTGGTCCCAGACCTGCTCAGGCAGAAGGCCACTGATACCTGCCGAACGCTCGAAGGTATCGAGCAGCTCGGCTGCCTTGTCGGGTCGCCCTGCGGCTAGCTCATAGTGGGCACGTTCGCCGGCGAGCAGGGGCCAGGGCCGGCCCTGGCCGGTGCCGTCGAAAGGCGAGCCGTCCTCGTGCTCGCCATAGCCGTCGCCGGTGTAGCGGTACCAGAGCGGACCTTGCGGCAATGCGCAGCGCAGCGTGGCGTCGACGGCTTTGATGGTGTTCAGGACCCGCGGATCGTCGGCGGCTCTCAGGCCAAAGCGGACCAGTGCCAGTACGTCCGGACTGATGATGGCTTCCGCCGGCCGGTCGGTGTCGGCCGGCGGGCGGTTCTTGATCGGCACGAAGCCGTCCTTCGGCGAAGCAGCGCCGGCACCGTCGGGCGGCGCGATGCGGACATAATAGCCGTCGACGCCTTCCTTGGCGCAGAGTTCGGTGCCGGTGACATAGGTCCAGCGCTCGATCTGGTCGTTCCAGCAGTCGGCCGTCTCGCGCAGATAGTTTGCCGGCTCATTTTTGCCGCAAGCGTCCAGCATGTCGGCCGCCGCGAGCAGCGCCGCGATCTCGACGGCCAGTGTGAAGGGACTGTAGCCGGCGTCCTCTTCCCAGCGATCCTCGCCGGTGACGGGGCCGTTGCGCACGACATAGGAGGCCGCGCTCTCGATCATGGCCAAGAACTCGGCGAGTTTCGCGCGCGGCAGATGGCCGGCGCGGCGCAAGGCATCGGCGAGCAGCAACGGAAAGGCGCACTCGTCCATCTGGATGCCTGGCCAATAGGGCGTTCCGCTGGACCAGCAATTCTGCGGCCAGTGTCCGTCCGGCAGCTGGATCGAGCGCAGATAGGTGAGGATCTGCAGCGCCTGCCTGGCGTCGCCTGCGGCGAGGAAGCCGCCCGCCGTCTCGACCAGGTCGCGCGGCCAGACCAGGTGGTAGCCGCCGAGATCGTCGTCGCCCTTGTTGAAACCCCAGGGGATCGAGAGACTGCCGACGGCGGCCCCGGGCCTGGTGATCGACAGATGCGAGGCAAGCACCGCGGTGCTGACGCGGTAGGTGTTCAGGCCGGGGGCAGGATGCCGGTCGAGCTTTTCCAGGCCGGCCTGGAATCTCCGCCATTTGGCGGCATAGGTTTCGGCGGCCGTCTCGAACCCGTCCTTGAGGCTGGCCAGCGCGATCTCCGCCGCCTCTTCTGGCAAGGTGCCGAAGCCGAGCGCGAGCAGGGCCGTGCCCTTGCCTGCCGAGAAGCCGATCTTGCCGGTCAGCGCCACATTGCCGTCCTCCGCGCGCTCAAAGGCAGGATCCAGCGCGCCGCCATCCCGGAGCTGCTGCCAGCCGTCGGAGAAGCCGACATAGCCGGCCGAGCAGTCGCCCCAAGGCAGCGAAGAGGCGAGCGCTAGCGAGACGCCGCGACCTGACGCAAAGAGGATGCGCTGCCCCTTATGCTCGCCGACCCAGGCGGTATTGCCCATGCCGGCATTGACCAGATGCGGCGCGAGCAACGCGTAGACGCGATAGTCCGAAGCCGGGCCTTTGAGCGCCGCGAAGGTGATTTCCTGCAGCAGGACAGGCTGTTTCGGATCCGTAACGATGCGCTTTTCTATCCGGTAGCAGCCATCGCTGGCACTGTTAGTCAACCTGTATCCGGGCACGCCGTCCTCGAACGGCTCGATAGCGTGGGCGGCGTCGCGTTTCTCCCCGGAGAAATAGCCACCGGGGCGGGTGACGAGGAGGCCCATGTCGCGCGTGCAGGCGCTGTCGAGGCGCGGATAATAGACCTCGTTCAATATGCCGTGGCTGATGGTGAACCAGAGCGGGCTTTTCGCTGAAAGCGCGGTGCCGACGCCGCTCTTGGCGCTTGATGTCCAGCGTGCGGGAATTCCCGGGGCGCCCTGAGCAACGGTCGGCGTCACTGCCATCAATTGGCCTCCTGCCGCCGTTCCTAGACCAGGAGCCGGCGGCTTTTCAATCGTCGCACCTGAAGTTGATCGGCCTGCCGCTGTGTAAGCCCTCGTTGACAGCTGTACCGTCAAGCGCCCACTATTTCGCTCGCAGGGAGGAATTCGGGAAACGGGAGCGAAGCCGCGCCATATGGTTGGCGCTGCGCGTCTTTCCCCGACATTCGTCCAGCGGCAAGGGAGGAGACATGTCGGAGGTATCTCCCCAGCTGATCGATCGGCTGCTCGCGATCTCGCGGGCCTTGGCCGGGCATATCGATCCCGGCTCCGCGTTCCGGGCGACGGCGATCGAAATCGGCACGCTCATCCCGCACGACCATATCGACCTGGCGGTGCTGTCGCTCGATGGACGCATGCATGCCTGCTACGAGGCCGGCTTCCACACCAGCTGGAGCGATCTGGCGCAGCATCCGGTCGAGGGCAGCCCGATCCGCCGCGTGCTGTGGGGCGAGACGCCTTATCTGTTGTCCGACAATGCGCTCGTCGACGACCGCTTCCATTTCGAGGGAGCCTTCGACGGTCCGATCTTCGCAGCCAAGCTGCGCAGCCGCATCATCGTACCGCTGCGAGCGCGCGGCAGCGTCATCGGCGCGCTCAACATCAGCCGGCACGAGGCCGGATGTTACACGCAGGCCGACGTCGACGTCGCCCAGCAATGCGCCGACCTCATCGGGCCCTATATCTTCGCGCTGATCCAGACAGAGGAAGCGCGCCGCGCCATGCTCGCCGAAAGCGAGGCGCGCAACCGGGCGGAACTGCTGAGGGTCGGCGCCTCGCAGCTGACCGAGGGCATGGAGCGCGAGCGCCGCCGCATGGCGATGGACCTGCACGACCAGACGCTCGCCGATCTCGCCCGCATCGCGCGTCAGGTCTCGGCCTTCCGCAGCCGGGGCGTGGCGCGGACGGCCCAGCTTGCCGATCTCGAGCAGGAGGTGGCGGGCTGCCTGGCGGAACTGCGCCACATCGTCGACGACATGCGGCCCAGCGTTTTGGAATTGTTCGGCCTGCGCGACGCCGTCGAGGCGCATCTCAACCGCAGCGTCGCCAGGGCCAAGCCGCCGATCGCGGTGCGCATCGCCGACATGAGCGACGGCAGTGCCGACAGCCTGTCGGAAACGCTGCGCACGGCGCTCTACCGGATCGTGCAGGAAGCAATCAACAATGCGGTGCGCCATGCCGGGCCAAGTCGCATCGAGGTGCAGCTGGCATCGACGCCAGGCACGTTCAGCGTGACCGTCACCGATGATGGGCACGGCTGCGGCGCCGTCGACCCCGCCGCCCAAGGCGGCATCGGCCACATGCATACGCGGGCGGCCCTTGTCGGGGCGCGGCTGCGTTTCGAGCCGGCCGGCCGCAACGGCGGCACGCGGGTGATCGTCGAGATCGACCGCGAGCCCGCGCAGGGCAAGGTTTCGGCGCCAGGCGCCGCGGCGACCGAGGGCAAGCCATTGGCGGAGGCGGTCTGATGCTGGTCATGATTGCCGAAAATGACGGGCTGCACCGCACCTTCGCGCGGCGCACCGTCGAGCAATTGTGGCCCGGCGACGTCGAGGTGATCGAAGCCGGCGACGGCGAGGACGCCATCAACCTCGCGGCCGAGCGGCAGCCGCCGCATGTCGTGCTCGACCTGCAATTGCCCAAGGCGACGGGCATCGAGGTGGCCCGCGCCATCTGGAGCCGGCGCGCCGGCACGCATATCCTGTTCTGGTCGAATTTCGCCGACGAGGCTTATGTGCGGGGCGTGGCGCGTATCGTGCCGCCGGGATCGGTCTATGGCTATGTGCTGAAGTCGGCGACCGAAGAAGGCATGCGCTCGGCGCTGCGCGGCGTGTTCAGCGAGGGGCATTGCATCATCGACCGCGAGATCCGCGGCATCCAGCATCGCGTCCAGGACCGGTTCGAAGGCATCACCGACGGCGAATATGAAAGCCTGATCGACATAGCGCTCGGCCTCACCGACCGGGCGATCGCGGCCCGGCGCGGCCTGTCGATCCGCGGCGCGCAGAGCCGCATCAAGCATGTCTACGACAAGCTGGGCATCGTGCCACCGGACGAGGGCGCCGGCGAGGCGTCGGTCTTCAATTCGCGCACCCGCGCGATCTATCTCGCCATGGCGCGCGGCCTGATCAACATAGACGCGCTGCGGCGCGAGCAGGAACAGCTCGACGCCTGGCTGGCGCAGGCGACGCCGTTACAGGAGTAGCGACCTTGAACAGCTGCCGACTGTGCAAAACCACAGTCGGCGCTGCGCTTAGACCCGTATCGCCCTGGCTGCGTCCCGACTAGGCTTTTGTCTGACAAGAACAAGAATGTCGGGCAAAAACAAGAATACCGGGAGGTGCCCATGCCGTTCGTCAGCATACGGATACTCGAGGGCCATTCGCAAAAGCGCAAGAACGAGATCTCGCGCCGCATCACCGAGGCGATCAGCGAAGTCGCCGAGTTGCCCAAGGAAGCGATCTGGGTGGTCATCGAGGATGTGCCGGGCAGCGACTGGTTCGTCGGCGGCACGCCGGTGCGAGAGCCAAAGGGCTCGTAATGTCGATCTCGGCGCGCGCCCGTCATTCCGGCTTCGACGACGTCGTCGGCGATGCGGCGATGGAGCGGCTGGCCACCGGCTACGGCTTCATCGAAGGGCCGGTCTGGCATCCTTACGAGAAATGGCTGGTCTTTTCCGACATTCCGCAAAGCCGCATGTACCGGCGCGGCGCCTCCGGCGAGATCGAGCTGTTCCGTGAGCCCAGCCACAAGGCCAACGGCAACACGCTCGACCGGCAGGGGCGGCTGCTGACTTGCGAGCATGCAACCAGCCGTGTCACCCGCGCCGAACCGAACGGCGCGACGACGGTTCTTGCCACCCATCACCAGGGCAAGCAGCTCAACAGTCCGAACGACATCGTCGTCGCCACCGGAGGCTCGATCTATTTCACCGATCCGACTTATGGCCGGGTGGAGTACTACGGCGTGCCGAGGCCGCAGGAGCTGGCGTTCCAGGGCGTCTACCGGATCGACGGCGACGGCGCGCGGCTGACGCTCCTTGTTGACGATTTCGTGCAGCCCAATGGGCTCTGCTTCTCGCTCGATGAATCGAGGCTCTTCGTCAACGACACCGAGCGCGGCCACATCAGGGTGTTCGGCGTCGAAGCGAATGGCGACCTCAATGGCGGCGCGGTATGGGCGGTGACGGAGGGCGACGAGCCGGGCGCGCCGGACGGCATGAAGATCGACAGCCGCGGCAACCTCTATTGCACCGGCCCCGGCGGCATCCATGTCTTCGACGCCTCCGGCGAGCTTCTCGGCGTCATTCCAACGCCCGAAGACTGTGCCAATTTCACCTTCGGCGACGAGGACCTAAGGAGTCTCTACATCGCCGCGTCGACCTCGCTTTACCGGCTGAGGGTACGTGTGCCGGGACTGAGGCTGTTTTGAGCGGGAGCGCTCGGATCGGATTGGAGTGAAGCCGGCCGCAGGGCCGATGGACGTGCAGCAGTCAACACATCTGGGAGGATAATGACATGAAGAAACTACTGGTCTTGAGCGCTCTTGCAGCCATGCTCGCCTCGGGCACCGCGCTTGCCGACACGAGCGGCAAGAAGATCGCCTTCTCCAACAATTACGCCGGCAACTCGTGGCGCCAGGCGATGCTCGACAGCTACGGCATCGTCACCAAGAAGGCGGTCGACGACAAGGTGGTGGCGGCGGCGGATGTCTTCACCACCGCCGACAAGGAAGTGCCGACGCAGGCAGCGCAGGTGCAGAACCTGATCCTGCAGGGCTATGACGCGATCGTTATCAACGCCGCCTCGCCCGATGCGCTTAACGGCGCCATCAAGCAGGCCTGCGATGCCGGCATCGTGGTCGTCTCCTTCGACGGCACCGTGACCGAGCCTTGCGCCTACCGCGTCGTCGTCGACTTCAAGGACATGGGCAAGCAGGAAGTCGAGCAGATGGCCAAGTTCCAGCCGAAGGGCGGCAATTTGCTGGAGATCCGCGGCCTTGCCGGCACCTCGATCGACGATGCGATCCATGCCGGCATCCTCGAAGGCGTCGCCGCCCATCCCGAGTTCAAGATCGTCGGCTCGGTGACCGGCGACTGGGACCAGACCACGGCGCAGAAAGCGGTGGCGACCATCCTGCCTTCGCTCCCCGACGTCGTCGGCATCGTCGATCAGGGCGGCGACGGCTATGGCGCCGCGCAAGCCTTCGCCGCCGCCGGAAAGCCGCGCCCGACCATCATCATGGGCAACCGCCAGGACGAGCTGAAGTGGTGGAAGGAGCAGAAGGAGAAGGACGGCTACAAGACCTGGTCCGCCTCGATCGCGCCCGGCGTATCGACGCTCGCCTTCTGGGTGGCACAGCAGGTGCTCGACGGCCGCAAGGACATTCCGCACGATCTGCTGGTGCCCTATCTCGCCTTCACCCAGGACGATTTCGAGGCCGCGCTGCCGAAGATCAAGGAAGGCGGCGTCGCCACCCACGAATACACACAGGAAGACGCCATCGCGGCCATCAAGGCCAACATCAAGCAATAGCGGCGCGACCGTTGCCAGCCGCATCGCCAAACGGGTAACGTTGAGGATGCTCCAGGCTATTGCAGATATCGTCAGGCTGGACGGCGCCGAAAAGCATTTCGGCGCCGTCCGGGCGCTTAACGGCGTCGACTTCCACGTCGGCGCCGGCGAATGCGTCGGACTGGTCGGGCATAACGGCGCCGGCAAGTCGACGCTCATGCATATGGTGGCGGGAACGCTGCGGCCGGACGGCGGGCAGATCGCGGTGCGCGGCAATGCGGAAGCGAGCTATTCCGTGGCGCGCGCGCTCGAGCTCGGCATTCGATGCGTCTTCCAGGAGCTGTCGCTCTGCCCCAACCTCAGCGTCGCCGAAAACACGCGCATCAACCATCCCGCGCTCGCCGGCTTCGGCTGGCGGCGCAAGGCCGCCGACCTCATCCAGACCAAGCTCGACGAGATCTTTCCGGACCACGGCATCTCGGCGGACGACGTCGCCGGCGACCTTTCGATCGGGCGGCGGCAAATGGTCGAGGTGGCGCGCGCCTTCACGCTGACCCGCGAGCCGCTGCATCTGGTCATCCTCGACGAGCCGACCTCCTCGCTCGATGCGCACACGGCCGGCCAGTTGCTCGCCTTCGTGCGCCGATTCGTCACCTCGGGCGGCAGCTGCATCCTGATCTCGCACGTGCTGGGCGAAGTGCTGCAGAACGCCGACCGCATCGTGGTGATGCGCGACGGCAAGGTGGTCGCGGCCGATGCCGCCGGCGCGTTCGATCGCGACAAGCTGGTCGCCGCCATGGGTGGCGCCGAAGGACATCAAAAGGCCGCCGCCGAAACCACGAAAACCGAGGTCGGCGCGCTCAGGGTGCGGGCGCGCCCGGCACGGCAGCAGGACGGCAAGGAGCTTGTCGCCCGCGCGGGCGAGATCATCGGGCTCGCGGGGCTCGCCGGTCACGGCCAGACGGATCTCTTGCTTGCCATCTTCTCGGCGGCTTCGCGCGCCAAGGCGGGCGTCGAGGTGACCGCGCCGGTGGCGCTGGTCGCCGGCGACCGGCAGGCGGACGGCATCTTCGCGCAATGGTCGATCGCGCAGAACATCGGCATCCGCTCGCTTCAGCGCCTGCGCAACGGGCTTTTGATCTCGCCGCAGCGCGAGGCGGAGTTCGCCGACTTCTGGAAGAAGAAGATCGGCATCCGCACGCCCGACATGAACAACAACATTTTCTCGCTGTCGGGCGGCAATCAGCAGAAGGCGCTGTTTGCCCGCGCGCTCGGCTCCGACGCCGAGATCGTGCTGATGGACGATCCGATGCGCGGCGTCGACATCGGCACCAAGCTCGAAGTCTACGACCTCGTGCGCGAGGAAGCCGCCAAGGGCCGCACCTTCCTCTGGTACACCACCGAGACCGAAGAGCTCGACAATTGCGACCAGGTCTATGTCTTCAAGAACGGCCGGATCGTCGCCAATCTCGGCCGTGACGAGCTGACGGAGGAGAAAATCATCCAATCCTCGTTCGGCGATGCGGCCTGAGATGACGGCGATCGTTCCCGGCACGGTGCCGAAATCCTCGCCGCGCGGCAGTGGGGCCAGGGCGCGCATGCTGCGCAGCCTTTTGCCGGCGCTGTCGCTGGCGCTGGTGCTGATCGCCATCGCCTGGCTCAACCCGCGCGCCATCAGCTATTTCGGCTTCAACCTAATGCTGAACCTGGCGATCCCGATCGCGCTGGCGACGATCGCGCAGATGTTCGTCATCGCCGGCAACGAGCTCGATCTGTCGATCGGCACCTTTGTCGGCTTCGTCGGCTGCGTCACCGCAACCTGGCTCAGGGATGCTCCCCTCATCGGCGTCGCGGTGCTTCTTGGCTCGATCGGCGTCTACGCGCTGCTCGGCGCGCTGATCCATCTGCGCAACCTGCCCTCGATCGTGGTGACGCTCGGCATGAGCTTCGTCTGGCAGGGGCTCGCCATCCTCATCCTGCCGAAACCCGGCGGCAAGGCGCCCGACTGGCTGCTGGCGATCATGTCCTTCAAGCCGCCTTACATCCCGTTCCCGATCCTGGCGGCGCTGATCATCGCAGCTGTTGTGCATTTCGGCCTGATGCGCACCTCCTACGGCGTGATCCTGCGCGGTTCCGGCGGCAACGCCGCGGCGCTCAGGCGCGCCGGCTGGTCGCTGCTTCGCACCAAGATCGTGCTGTTCGCGCTGACCGGCCTGTTCGGCGTGCTGTCCGGCATGGCGCTGATCGGCATCACCACCTCTGCCGATGCCAATATCGGTAACGGCTACACGCTGCTGTCGATCGCCGGCGTCATCCTCGGCGGCGGCGAGTTCGTCGGCGGCCGGGTGTCGCCGATCGGCGCCGTCATCGGCGCGCTGACGCTGGCTTTGGCCGCCTCGCCTCTTCTGACCTTCATGCACATCCCGCCCGACTGGCAGGTCGCCGCCAACGGCGCGATCCTGATCATCGTGCTGGCGGCGCGGGTGCTGATCAGCCGCAGGGAGAGATGAGCCATGGCCTCTGTGCGGATGCTCTTCGAAAAACCTTGGCTCTGGTCCTTTGTCGGCGCTCTTTTGGTGTGGGCGGCGACCGTTTCCTTCACCGGCGGCTACGGCGCCGGCGGCATGGTTACGGCGGCGCTTTCGCTGGCCGTCTTCACCGTCATCGTCGGCGTCGGCCAGATGTTCGTCATCACGCTGGGGCCGGGCAATGTCGACCTGTCGCTGCCGGCCAATATCGGACTGGCGAGCGCCGTGGCGATGAAGGTCATGGGCGGCAGCGATTCCATGATCCTCGTCGGGCTGCTTGCGGCGCTTGCCTGCGGCGCTGCGATCGGCGCCATCAACTACCTGCTGATCTGGGCGCTCAGGATCCCGCCGATCATCGCGACGCTGTCGGCGAGCTTCATCATCCAGTCGGTCGACATCAGCTATGGCCGCGGCCTGCAGATCAAGCCGCCGCCTGGCTTTGCCGATTTCACCAACTGGCAGGTCCTCGGCATTCCGGCGCTGGCGATCCTGACGGTGCTGTTCACCATTGGCGCGGCGCTCGCGCTGCAGCGCATGATCTATGGCCGCTCGGTGCTGGCGATCGGCCAGAACATCCGCGCCGCCTGGCTCGCCGGTGTCCACGTCGGCCGCATCCGCTTCCTCACCTACACACTGTGCGGCGCGCTGGGCGGCATCGACGGCGCGTTGCTTGCGGGCTACTTCCGCGGCGCCAATGTCGATATCGGCAACGAATATCTGCTCGCCTCGATCGCGGTGGTCGTCATCGGCGGCACCTCGGTCGCCGGCGGCAAGGCCAACGTGCCGGGTGTGTGGGGCGCCGGGCTGTTCCTGGTGCTTTTGCTCACCATGCTCAACACCTTCGGCGTCAGCGCCGGGGTGCGGCTGGTTCTGACCGGGCTGATCATCGTCGGGGTGATTACGGCGGCCGGTGGGGAGAAGGCTGTGCGCTGACGATATTCAGGTGATGCCGGCCTGCAAATGGCGGCTTCCTGCGCTTCCGGTGCTCACGTACTTCAAGTACGTTCCGCTCCGGCTCTCGGATGCCACCATTTTCGACTCGGCCTGACCTGAATATCGGCGGAGCTCGTCAGAGCGTTTGGTGTTGCCTTTCTTCAGCGCGCTGTCGCTGCCTGTCTGGACAAGCATTGTGCCAGCGCAACATCCGGTTTCCATTCGCGGCGCAGCCTAGTAAACCCTTCCGCGATCGCAACCGATCTCGGGAGGTCCGCTTGTCCAGTTCTGCCAGCGTCGCGAACGAGAATGGCGTGGCGGTGGTCACCATCGACAATCCGCCGGTCAATGCGCTGAGCTTTCATGTCCGCAAGCCGCTCTATGAGGCGCTCGTCGCGCTGCGTGACGATCCCGCCGTCAGTGCAATCGTCATCGCCTGCGCTGGACGCACCTTTGTCGCCGGCGCCGACATCACCGAGTTCGGCAAGCCGGTCGAGCAGCCGGAGCTGCGCGCCATCGTCGCCTTGCTGGAAACCATCGCCAAGCCGACGGTCGCAGCCATCCATGGCACGGCGCTCGGCGGCGGGCTGGAGCTGGCACTCGGCTGCCATTTTCGCGTCGCCGACCAAGACGCCAAGCTCGGCCTGCCGGAAGTGAAGCTCGGCCTACTGCCGGGCGGCGGCGGCACGGTGCGCCTGCCGCGCCTGGTAGGCGCCGCGAAGGCGCTCGGCATGATCGTCTCGGGAACGCCGATTTCGGCCGGCGAAGCAGAGGCGGCAGGACTGGTCGATGCGGTGCTTGATGGCGATCTGCTGGCAGAAGCAATTCGTTTCGCTAGCGAAATGGCTATTAGCGGCGGGCCGTTCATCGCCGTCCGCGACCGCAATGATCGTCTGGCCGAAACCGATCTCGCAGCCTTCGACGTCCATGCGGCCGATCTTGCCAGGAAGGCGCGCGGGCTGGAGGCGCCAATCGCCTGTGCCGGGGCCGCGCGCAATGCGATCACCTTGCCTTTCGACGAAGCGCTGGCGGCCGAGCGCCGGCTTTTCCTCAAGCTTGTTGCCGGCGACCAGTCGCGCGCGCAGCGGTATCTGTTCTTCGCCGAGCGCGAGGCGGCGAAGGTGCCCGGCAGGGATCTGCACAAGCGCAAGATTGCCCGCGTCGGCGTCATCGGCGCCGGCACGATGGGCGGCGGTATCGCCATGGCTTTCGCCAATGGCGGCTTTCCGGTGACCCTGCTGGAGACGAGTGCCGAGGCGCTGCAGCGCGGGCTGGCGACGATCGAGAAGAATTATGCCGTGTCGGTCAGTCGCGGCTCGCTCAGCGAAGAGGCCAAGCAGCAGCGGCTCGGCCTGTTCAAGGGCAGCATCGACTATGCCGACCTTGCAGAATGCGACCTGATCATCGAGGCGGTGTTCGAGGATATGGCGGTCAAGAAAGACGTGTTCGGCAAGCTGGATGCAGTTGCCAAGCCCGGCGCCATCCTCGCCACCAACACCTCCTATCTAGACGTCAACGAGATCGCCGCTTCGATTTCCCGGCCGCAGGACATGCTCGGCATGCATTTCTTCTCGCCGGCCAATGTCATGAAGCTCTTGGAGATCGTGCGCGCCGAAAAGACTGCGCCCGATGTGCTGGCGACAGTGGTCGATCTGGCGCGACGCATCGGCAAGGCGGCGGTCGTCGTCGGCGTCTGCCATGGCTTCGTCGGCAACCGCATGCTGTCCGCGCGCGGCGCCGAGAACGAGTTCCTGCTGCTGGAGGGCGCAACGCCCAGCAAGATCGACAAGGCCTTCACCGACTTCGGCTGGCCGATGGGGCCGTTCCAGATGGGCGATCTCGCCGGCCTCGACATCGGCTGGCGCAACCGCAAGGCGCGCGGCCAGACGGCGGTGATTGCCGATACGCTGTGCGAGCAAGGGCGCTTCGGCCAGAAGACCGGGCGCGGCTGGTATCGCTACGAAAGCGGCTCGCGCGAACCGGTGGCCGATCCCGAAGTCGAGGCGCTGATCCTCGCCAAGGCGGCAGAGCAAGACGTCGAAGCGCGCGCGATCGGCGCGGAAGAAATCATCGAACGCACGCTCTATCCCCTGGTCAACGAGGGCGCGAGGATCCTGGCGGAAGGCATCGCAGCGCGGGCGTCCGATATCGATGTCGTCTGGGCGAACGGCTACGGCTTTCCCGTCGGCAAGGGAGGGCCGATGTTCTGGGCCGGGCTCGACGGCGCGGCCAGGATCGTCGAGCGGCTGGAGTATTGGCACCGGCAAACCGGCCGGGCGATTTTCGAACCGGCGCCACTGCTGAGGAGGTTTGCGGAGAAGGGGAACTGGGAGGGTGTTGTCGGTAGGCCGGCCTAACCCCTTGCTTCGTCATTCCAGGGCGAAGCGAAGTGTAGACCCTGGAATCCATGCCGTTACATCAAACCGAGAATGCGACGGTGCAGAACGAGCGCCGGCGCTGCCCTCGCTAGTTCTGCACCATTGCGGCGCTCGAACGTTACGGCATGGATCCTCGGGTTTGCGCTGCGTCGCTACGCTCCCTGCTCCGCCCGTGGATGACGAACGCGGCGGCGACAAAGCCAAATTTGACCATGTGGACAAAACTCAGGCGCCGTTCCATAGTCTTGGCGTCTGACATTTATTGAACGGCCGGCTCGACACGGCCGTCGAACAGAGGGGAACTTCAATGGAAAACGATCATAACAAAACGAAGCGCGCCGGCCTGTCGCGGCGCAACGTGCTGGAACTCGGCAAGCTGGGGCTGGCGGCGGCCGCGCTGCCGAATGCCGCCTTCGCCAAGGACAAGAAGCTGAAGGTGGCGGCGATCTTCGCCACGCCGATCGAGGAGCCGTGGGACAACCAGATCCATGTCGCCTTGCAGAAGGCCGAGAAGGAACTGGGCATCGAGTACAAATGGTCGGAGAAGGTGCAGACCGCCGACTTCAGCCGCGTGATGCGCGAATATGCGCAGGGCGGCTACCAGCTGGTGCTGGGCGATGCTTTCGCGGCCGAGCGCGAATCGCGCCGCACGGCAAAACAGTTCCCGAAGACGGCGTGGCTGTTCGGTTCCGGCGCCGGGCCGGCGGAACCGAATTTCGGCGTCTTCGACAACTGGATCCATGAGCCCGCCTATCTCTCCGGCATGATCGCCGGCAAGATGTCGAAGTCGGGCACGGTGGGTGCGGTCGCAGCGATGGGCATTCCGGAAGTGAACCGGCTGGTCAACGCCTTCTTCGCCGGCGCCAAAGAGGTCAACCCGAACGTCAAGAAGAAGGTCGCCTTCATCGGCTCCTTCTTCGATCCGCCGAAGGCCAAGGAAGCGGCGGTGGCGCAGATCGATGCCGGCGTCGACGTCATCTATGCGGAGCGCTTCGGCGTCATCGAGGCGGCGGTGGAGAAGAAGATTCTTGCCATCTCCAACATGTCCGACCAGTCGAGCCTCGGCCCCGACACGGTCGTCACCGGCCCGGTCTGGGACATGTATCCGACGGTCGAGCAGGCGATCAAGCTGGTCAAGGCCGGCGTCTTCACCGCGCAGGACTATGGCGACTTTTCGCGCATGGCCAAGGGCGGCTCCTATCTCGCGCCTTACCACAAGTTCGACAAGACGCTGCCGGCCGAGGTCAAGGACCTGGTCGAGAAGAAGAAGGCCGAGATTCTGGAAGGCAATTTCCGCGTCGACGTCGACGAGAACACGCCGGTTTCGGATTGAGCGCGGCTACCCCTCCCCCTTGAGGGGAGGGGTAGCCCGCAGGGTCGGGAGGGGTCGCCCGCGACGCGCTCCATCTTCAAAATCAACGTCGAGGCGGTTGAGGCGACCCCTCCCGCCTCGCTTCGCTCGGCACCCTCCCCTCGAGGGGGAGGGGTATCAGCGCAGGAGCATCCCCTTGTCCGCCCCCCTCATCGAAATGCGCGGCATCACCAAGAGCTTCGGCGCCGTCAAGGCGAACGAGACCGTCGATCTCAGCGTGGCGCCCGGCGAGATCCTCGGCCTGCTCGGCGAGAACGGCGCCGGCAAGACGACGCTGATGAACGTGCTGTTCGGCGCCTATGCGCCGGACGCCGGCGAGATCCTGGTCGAAGGCAGGCCGGTCGCCATCCACAGTTCGGCCGATGCCTTGGCCGCCGGCATCGGCATGGTGCACCAGCATTTCCATCTGGCGCCGCGCCTGACGGTGCTGGAAAACCTTTTGATAGGCATTCCCGGCAAATCCGGTCGCATCGACCGCTCCGGCGGGCTGGCGCGGCTCAAGGAGATCGGCCGTCGGCACGGCTTGAGTCTCGCCCCCGACCTGCCGGTCTCGGCGCTGTCGGTCGGCGAGCAGCAGCGGCTCGAAATCATCAAGGCGTTGTTTCGCGGCGCGAAGCTTTTGATCCTCGACGAGCCGACGGCGGTGCTGGCGCCGAGCGAGGTCGACGGCCTGTTCGCCGCGCTGCGCTCGATGGTGGGCCAAGGGCTCGGCATCATCTTCATCTCGCACAAGCTGAACGAAGTCAGGGCGCTCACCCATCGCTGCGTGGTGCTCAGGCACGGCAAGGTCGCCGGCCGCGTCGATCATCCGGCCAGCACGACGTCGGCCGAGATGGCCAAGCTGATGTGCGGCCACGAAATCGCGCCGCCGGCGAAGGGGGCGTCGACGCCCGGCGCCTCCGTGTTGACGCTGGACGGCATCTCCACGGTCGGTCATGGCGGCACGCCGCTGCGCGAGGTGTCGCTCGTGGTCCGAGCGGGCGAGATACTCGGCATCGCCGGCGTTTCCGGCAACGGCCAGCGGGCGCTTGCCGATGTGATCTCCGGCATGCTGCCGCCAAAGACCGGTACGATGACGATAGCCGGCAAAGCGGTTGCGCAATTCTCGCCGCGCGAGCTGCAGGCGCTCGGGCTCGGCCGCATCCCGGAGGACCGGATGACGACCGGGCTGGTCACCAACCTGCCGCTCGCCGATTCCATGGTGCTGCCGCGCATCGGCACCGAGGCCTTCAGCCGCAAAGGCCTGCTCGATCCCGCCGCGATCCGCGCCTTCGCCGAAGAACAGATCAAGGCCTATGACATACGCTGCCCGGGGCCGATGGCGCGCGCCGGCGCGCTTTCCGGCGGCAACCTGCAGAAGGCGCTGCTGGCACGCGAGCTCGCCTTCGACCCAAAGGTGCTGATCGTCTCGCAGCCGACACGCGGTCTCGACATCGGCGCCGCCCGCTTCATTCACGAGAAGTTTCTGGCAATGCGCGCCAAGGGCTGCGGCATCATCGTCATAGGCGAGGATCTCGAAGAATTGCTGATGCTCTCGGACCGCATCGCGGTGATGTATGAGGGCTGCATCGCCGGCACGCTTTCTGGTGCTGACGCCACTGTCGCAAGGCTCGGCCTGATGATGACCGGCGCGGAGGGGCACGCCTGATGTTTCGTCTCGAAGCCCGCACCTCCACACCCGCCTGGTTCAATCTCGCGCTGCCGCTGCTGGCCATCGCGGTCGCGCTGGTTTTGTGCAGCGGCCTCATCGCCGTAGCAGGCGCCGGTGTTATCGAAGCCTACGGTGTGATGCTGTCGGCCTCGCTCGGCGACAGCTACGCCATCACCGAGACGCTGGTGCGGGCCGCGCCGATGATCTTCACCGGCCTCGCGGTGGCAATCGCCTTCCGCGCCAAGTTCTGGAACATCGGCGCCGAAGGCCAGCTGCTGGCCGGCGCGGTGGCAAGCTGCGCCGTCGGCGCGATCCCGATGCCGGGTTACCTCGCCATGCTTCTGATGGCGCTGGCGGGTGCGGCCGCCGGCGCCGTCGTGGCGCTCGTTCCGGCGACGCTGCGCGTAAAATTCAAGGTCGACGACGTGGTGAGCTCGCTGCTGCTCAACTCGGTGATCTATTATGCGCTGATGGCGCTGATCGAGGGACCGTGGAAGGACACGTTCAGCGGCTATCCGATCTCGCCGCCCATCGAGGATTCCGCCAATTTCCCGGTGCTGATCGAGGGCACGCGGCTGCATCTCGGCGTCGTCGTGGCGCTGATTGCAGCACCCCTTTGCTGGTTCCTGATCGCGCGCACCACGCTCGGCTTCCGGATCCGCGTCACCGGCGAGAACCCGGAAGCGGCACGCTATGGCGGCATCAACGTGCAGCGCGTGCTGCTTTCCACCGCGCTGCTCTCCGGCGCGCTGGCTGGGCTCGCCGGCGTCGGTGAGGTCGGCGGCGTGCACTTCCAGGTGATGAGCGACATCTCGCCGGGCTACGGCTACTCCGGCATCGTCGTCGCGATGCTCGCCCGCCTCAATCCGCTCGGCGTGGTGCCGGCGGCGATCTTCCTTGCCGCTGTCATGACTGGCGCCGAGGCGATGTCGCGCGCAACCGGCGTGCCGGCTTTTCTGAGCGACGTCATCCAAGGCACGGCGCTGCTCGCCATGCTGGTGGCGTTGCTCTTCACCGCCTATCGCATCCGCCGCGTGGGAGCGTCGGCATGAGCGCGGTGTTCGAGCAGATCTTCCAGGTCGGCTTCCTGGCCGCCATCATCCGCATCGCGACGCCGCTCGCCTTCGCCACACTCGGCGAAATGTTCTCCGAGCGCGCAGGCGTGCTCAACCTCGGCATCGAAGGCATCATGCTGTTGTCGGCCATGGCCGGCTTTACCGCCGCCAGCCTCAGCGGCAGCCTGTGGCTGGGCGTGCTGGTTGCCGTGCTTGTCGGCGCGCTGATGGGGGCGCTGCACGCGCTGTTCACGGTGGCGCTCGGCCTCAGCCAGCATGTCTGCGGCATCGGCGTGACGCTGTTCTCATCCGGCCTTGCCTATTTCCTCTACAGGCTGATCTTCGGCCAGCAGTCGGTGCCGCCGAGCATCGACGGCTTCAAGCCCGTGCCGATCCCGATCCTTTCGGACATCCCGATCCTCGGCCCGGCGGTGTTCAACCAGTTCACGCTGGTCTATCTGGCAATCGTCGCCATCCCGCTTGCCGCCTTCGTGCTCTACCGCACGCCCTGGGGTCTGTCGGTGCGCATGGTCGGCGAAAACCCGCGTGCCGCCGATTCGGCCGGCGTCAGCGTGATTGCCACCCGCTTCCAGGCGGTGATCCTTGGCGGCGCGCTGATGGGGCTTGCCGGCGCCTTCCTCACCATGGCGCAGTTCAACGCTTTCACCTTCGGCGTGGTGTCGGGCCGCGGCTGGGTGGCGATCGCGCTGGTCGTGTTCGGCCGCTGGGATCCGTGGCGCTCGGCAGGCGCGGCGCTGCTCTTCGCTTTCGTCGACGCGCTGCAGCTCAGGATGCAGGCGAGCGGACTCGGGCATATCCCCTATGAGGCGTTCCTGATGCTGCCCTTCATCTTCACCATCATCGCCATGGCCTTCATGTCGCGCAATGCGGTTGCGCCGTCGGCGCTGTTGAAGCCATTCCGGCGGGAAGAACGGTAGAGCAAGCAAAGCTTGGGTTCCTCTCCCCCGCTTCGCGGGGGCGAGGAACCTAGATTCTGCAAAGCTTCAGATCGCCGTGAAGGCGTTGTCGACGAAGAGATGCGCGCCATTGACGAAGCTCGATTCGTCGCTGGCCAGGAACAGCGCGGCCTTCGCCACTTCCTCAGGTTCGCCGATGCGGCCCTGCTGCGCGGCCATGGCGGCATCGGAAACATCGACGCCGAGCTTGCCGAGGTCCGCCACCTCGCGCAGGCCGTGCGGCGTACGGATGAAGCCGGGGCAGACGGCATTGCAGCGGATGTTGCGGTCGCGGAACTCCACCGCGATGGCGCGCGCGAACATGTGGCAGGCGCCTTTGGTGGTGTCGTAGAGCACTTCGTTCGGCGTCGCCGCCACCGCCGAGATGGACGAGGTGCAGACGATCGAGCCGCCGCCGGCGGCGATCATGCCAGGCAGCACCGCGCGCGTCATCAGGAACATCGAACGCACGTTGACCGCATGCAGCCAGTCCCATTCCTTGAGCGTCGTCTCCAGGAAGGGCTTTATCACGATCGTACCGGCGTGGTTGAACAGCACGGTGACCGGGCCGAATTTTTCGGCCGCTGCCTTCGCCGCCGCTTCGACCTGGGCTTCATCCGAGACGTCGGCCACGAAATGCTCGGCGACGTGGCCGCGGTCGCGGATCGCCGCAGCGGTCTTGCCGGCCGCCTCGCCGTTGCGGTCGATGATCGCCACCTTGGCGCCTTCGGCAGCAAACAGCTCGGAAGCCGCTCCGCCCATGCCCGTCGCGCCTCCCGAGATGATCGCGACCTTGCCCGCCAGCCTTCCACCCATTTTCTCCGTCCTGTTCCGAGGTCCTTTTTCGTTCGGGGCAGATGCTACCGCCGACGCTCGGCATGGCCAAGCCTTGTCGAACAAAGGGCTTTTTGGCGTCGGGAGGCTGCTTGGACCGGCGGATCGCAGCTCAGTCAAAGTCGGCGTCGCATGGGTTGACGATCGGACCCTCTCCTCTGGAAGGGCAAGAAAAACCACCTATTGGCCGGTTCTGAGAATGTGGTTTCAAAAATTACCCGAAAATAGCAATCGACAAAGTCTACTAACTTTATAGATTAATGGCCGAGACGGAGGCTCGACCATGACCTACATGCAAAATGCTCAGCGCAAGGGCCAGAGGCTGACCGCCGACCAGAGCTGGAGGCCCGCCTATGGCGGCACCTTCGCCTATCTCGTTTTCGCGCTGGCGTTCGTGTTCACCGGCGCGGTGGTGCTCGGGATCATACCCTGACCGCATCGGGACGAGGTCCCGCAAGACAAAAAAACCGAGTCGAGTGATTGGAGTTGAAACTGGCCGCGTGCCGGCGCGCTGTCGTGCGCCTGCGCATGAATTTCAATTCGAGGGTTTCGAAGCGGGGCGACCAACGTGATGGAGGCGATGGCAATGCCGATCGAGTTCACGCATGTTCCCGGTAAGCCTGCCAATGGCAGCTTCTTCTATGATTTCGCCGAGACCGCGACCAAGCTGTCGCTGATCGAGGATGCGGGCTTCCGCAAGCTGGTGGTCGACGACCCGGCCGGCCTGCTCACCAATATGGATATCGCCGCCCAGACGCTCGACCGCACGGCGTCGCTGGAAGTCGCGCTGACGCACTGGGCCGGCGTGATCGAGCCGACGGTGGCGGCAAGGCAGCTTGCGGCGCTCGACGCCAAGAGCGGCGGCCGCCTGTCGCTTCGGATGCTGAGCGAGCCGCTCGAGGACAGCGACGCCGAGGCGCGGCCCGTCGGCCACAGCGTGGTGTGGCAGCGCATCGACGAATATCTGGTGCTGTTGAAGCGCCTTTGGTCGAACGACAAGCCTTTCGATCACGAAGGCGCCTTCTACAGCGTCAGAGGCGGTTACGTGCCGCGCAAGGGCCCGCATGGCGCCGACCTGACGATCCGTCTCGGCGGGCAGTCCGGCACCGCGCTGAAGGTCGCCGGCAGGCACGCCGACATCTTCGAGCTGGCGGCAGGCTCGCCGGACGAAGTCGCGCAGTTGATGCAGCGTGTGCGCAGCGCCGCCGCCGAGCATGGTCGTGCCGGCAAGCTGCGCTTCGCGCTTCCCGCCCGCATTCGCCCCGAAGGCTGGTCGGGCGCCTCCGACCACAAGGCGGTCGAGGTCGCGGGGCCGCCGGCACGGCTTGCACTCTCGCTGCTGCCCTACGCAGCGCTCGGCATCGAGGAATACATGATCGGCGGCATCGACCGTTCCAGTGAGATTGCCCGGATCGGCCGCGAGACGGTCACGCTGATCGCGAATTCGCTGGCGCGGCGCGAAGCCGACACTCCGCCGCCAGAAACGTTTGCGTCGCGCTCTTTTACCGAGGCACAGCTCCGCTGAGATTTCAGATCGAGGTGAGACCGCCGGCGCGGCCGTCGGTCTCATCAAGGATCGACGGACGATGGTGGCTGCGGGGCATAGTCGACGCCGTCCATGACATAGTCCGCGAAGAGGAAATCGCGGATGCCGGCGATCCGGCCATTCTCCCAATCGATGAGGATGAAGTAGCGCGGCGGCCCGTCCGGACGATCCGGGCTGGTGACCAGGATGGCGGGCCGGCCTTCGACGAGGCCGGTGGTGAAGTGCCAGTGCGTCTCGTCGGAATAACGGCCAAAATAATTGCCGACATATTCCTTGCCTTCGGCGCGAAGCCGATTGACCAGTTCCAGCTTCACGTCGTAGGCAAGCAGGCCGCGCAAGGCGTCGAAATCCCGGGCGTTGAAGGCCGCGACATAGTCGCCGAGGCGCCGCATATCCTCTCGGTTGAGGGTCGGGCGCGACGATGCCGCCCGTGGCGCGGCGGCGAGCTTGCGCAGGCTCTCGCGACCTCGCTGCAGCGCGCCCTTGATTGCCGTTTCGGTGGTTTCGAGGATCTCGCCGATCTCCTCGAGGCTGTGGCCGAGCACATCCTTCAGAACGACAGTGCATCGCTGTGCCGGCGGCAATTGCATCAGCTCGGCAAGGCTCGCCTCGGCGGCGATACGCGCATCGATGGGGGAATCTTCGTCGGCGATCGCATCGATCTCGACCTCGCTTTCGCTCATCCGCGAACGGGTCCGCTTGCGCAGGAAATCAAGCGCTGAATTGTGCGCGATGCGAAACAGCCAGGACTCGGTCTTTTCGGGCATATCTCCATTCCTGATCGCCACGAAAGCTTTGGCCAAAGCCTCCTGGACGATGTCCTCGCCATCGATGACCGATCCCACCATCCGCGAGCAATAGCGGTGCAACCGGGCTCTCAAGCCGGCGGCTTCGCGCTCGAAAGCGCGAAGCCTGGCCTCGGTCGTCGCAACGGGATGGTCATGCGAACCGGTCACGCAGCCTCCTAGTTCTCCACGCCAGCCGTATGGGAATAGCTGGTGTGGCCCATCACGCTCTCGCCCGTTCCAAGCTCGAGAATCGTCTTCATGTAATCGGCGAAGCGGGGATCGCTCCGGAAGGCGGCGATGTCTTCGGCCGAGCGCCATTGCGAGATGTTGACCACCTTGCTGCCGTCGCCGCCGACGACCACGGACGAGGCCAGCGAGCCCGGCTGCTTGCTGAAGAAGTTCCGCGTCCCTTCGGCAAGCACCCTTGCGAGGTCCTGCTGCTTGCCGGACGTGGCGGTAAAGACATTGATCAAGGTCACTGCGGTCGACATGGCTTGGCTCCGTTTGTCCTGGCGGCGGAGGCCGTGGTGGCTTCCGCGATCGTCACAACCGCCAAGACGAACGCGATGCCGGGAACGGAACGGTGCATGCAAAAAAATTGTGGCCAACAGATCTTGCGGTGGCGTGATCTCGACTTCAACCCGTTCCCGCCGCGAGCCGCGATAGCGCAGCAATAACAGCCTCCGAGTCCGTCAGCGCGCCGAACACGCCATCCTCGACCGTCACCATGTGTAGCGCGGCCTCGTGCGCTTTTTGGTCGCCGCTGGCGCAGGCGTCCGCGATCGTCAGGCACTGGAAATTGCGGTCGCAGGCCTCGCGCAAGGTAGTGTGGACGCAGACATCGGTCGTGCAGCCGGTGAACAGGAGATGCGCGATGCCGCGCGCCCTCAGGATCAGTTCCAGATCCGTATAGGTGAAGGCGCCGTTGCAGGTCTTGTCGACGACGATGTCTTGCGGTTTGACCTCTATGTCGGAAACGATCTGGAAGCCCGGGCTGGAGCGCAGCAGGATGTCGGTGCCGTCAAGTCCGGCCCGTTTGCGGCGCCATTTCTCGTAAGGCGTCATGTCGGCCATGTCGGCGCGGTAGCCTTGCCTGGTGTGGACGATGGTCAGGCCGGCGGCGCGGGCGATCGCAATCAGCCGGTTCACGGCCGGCAGGATCGCCCTCAGCGGCGAGGGATCATAGCCTTTCCTGGCGAAGTACCCCGTCGGCGACAGGAAGTCCTCCTGCAGGTCGATCACGAGCAAGGCGGTGTTCTGCGGCACCAGCCGGCCGTCATAGGGGAAGTCGAACGGGGTCGCCTTGATCATCGCCTGCTGCCTCGATTTGCCGACCGGCATGGTGGCCCAGCGACGGCGTCGTCGTCCAGACCTCACGGTGTCGCCGGGCCGTCGATCGGGCGGCTCGGAGATTTGTTGATCAAGAAAGTCACCTTTAGAGTTGACTAGAAAGCTCATGTTTTCTAGTCAACCAGCGTTGGCCGCCTGGCGAGGCAGCGGCCGCTTGGGAGACGGATGTTGACCGGAGCAGGTGCCCAGACAGCCTTTCATGTCGAAGCGGTCAGCTTTGCCGTCGGCGAGCGCACGCTGCTCGGGCCAGTCTCGTTCGAACTGCAGCGCTCGCGGGTCTATGGGCTGATCGGTCACAACGGTTCCGGCAAGTCGACGCTGGTCAAGCTTCTGGCGCGGCAGCAGCCAGCGAGCTCGGGCGACATCCGCTTCGCCGAGCGCCCGCTCGGCGGCTGGGGCGCGCGCGAGCTGGCGCGGGCGCTAGCCTACCTGCCGCAGACTACGCCGGCAGCGACCGGCCTCACCGTGCGCGAGCTAGCGGCGCTCGGGCGCTATCCCTGGCATGGCGCGCTCGGCCGTTTCGGGCCGCAAGACAGAAGTCATGTCGAGGAGGCGCTGGCATTGACCGACATGAGCGCGTTCGCCGACCGGCTGGTTGACGAGCTTTCCGGCGGCGAGCGGCAGCGCGCCTGGCTTGCCATGCTGGTGGCGCAGAATGCCGGCGTGATGCTGCTCGACGAGCCGATCTCGGCGCTCGACATCGCGCATCAGGTCGAGGTGCTCGGTCTGGTCCGGGGCCTCAGCCGCAAGCGCGGTCTTTGCGTCGTCGTGGTGCTGCACGACCCCAACATGGCGGCGCGCTATTGCGACGAGCTGATCGCGCTGAAGCAGGGCCGGCTCTTAAGGCGCGGCACGCCCGCCGAGATCATGCAAGGCGAGGTTCTCAAGGACATTTTCGGCGTCGAGATGGGGGTGCTCAAGCATCCCGTCACCGGCCAGCCCATCGGTTACGTGCAATGAGGAAGCGAGGACGAGCCTTGTCCCGGAACAGTTCTTTTGCGGCGCTGGCCGTGTCCGTCATTCTTTCGGCGGGCCCCATTCCCTCGGCCGATATCGCGCTGGCGCAGGAGCAGCCGGCAACGCCGGCGCCGGCCACACAGGCGCCCGCTCGGCAGCCCATGACACCGCCGGCAGCCGTGCAGGCACCGGTCGTGCCGGGCCCCCAGGCTCCG